>CAZHGP010000104.1:0-1524 GCA_964532175.1 uncultured Nitrososphaeria archaeon | reverse complement strand
CAGAAAATCCTAAATATCCAGCTACAGTATATCTAAATTCTTTATCTTTATCTAAAAGTTTAAGAAAATCTTCTTTTAATTTATTCATTTATGCTTCTAAAATAAATATTAAATTCAAGTATATAAACATATTCACAATTAAAATAAGCTTCAAAAATGAATAATATTTAATTGATATTGAATAAATAATGGTCTTAAATGAAAAAACATTACATTAAAAAGAATAGATTTTAAAGATAGATTCGTATAGATTTTTCATTTTACTAAAAAGCTTATATTTGGCTTTATTCTTTTATTTAAATTAATGTCTTTAACATCTGAAATTTATGACCTTATAGTTAAAATTATTGATGATAAAGTTAAAGAAATAAAAGTTACTAGAGAAGAATTTGATAAATTAAGAAAAATTTTAGATGAAAGATTTTCTAAATTAGAAGAGGCTACTATTAAGTTTACAGAAGCACAAAAGATAAATGAAGAAAGATTTAATGAATTAACTAAAGCGATTAATAATTTAGTAGAAGTACAAGCAAAAACTGAGGAAAGAATTGCTGGATTAGAAGAAATTGTAAAAGCATTAGCAGAAGCTCAACAAAGAACTGAAGAAAGATTAGATAAATTAACTAAAACTGTAAATAATCTTGCAGAAGCAGTAAATTCTCTTGTAGAAGCACAAAAAATGAATGAAGAAAGAATGAATGAATTAACTATTGCTGTTAATTCACTTATAGAAGCACAAAAGAGAAATGAAGAAAGATTTGGTAAACTCATAGTTAGTTTAGATAATCTCAGGATTGAAGTTGGTAGACTTAGTGAAACTATGGGTTTTGGACTTGAAGATATTGCTAGGTAATTTTACCAGGTTGGCTTTATAAAAATTTAGATATTAAAGTTGAAGAATTTAAGAGAGAATTTATTAAAATTAATGATGAAGAAATTGAAGTTAACTTATATGGTGAAGGTAAATTAAAAGGGAAGAAAGTTATAGTAATAGGTGAAGTTAAATCTAGAATTTATGGTACTGAAGTTAAAGATTTCTATAATAGATTATATATTCCAATAGTTAAAAAAATGAAAACAAAAGTTATTGGAATAATTTTTGGCTATTTAATTCATCCTTCAGCTAAGAAACTTGCTAAAGAATTAAAATTACATGTAGTAGCATCTTATGAAAAATAGAAATTTATAAAATAAACATTTTTGCTAGCATATTTAGATATCATTATAAAGTATATATAATATAATGGTAGTGCGAGTAAACATAAAACTTGATGAAAAAATTTTAAAAGAAATAGAAGAATTATTAAAGAAAAAGTATGTTAAAACAAAGAAAGAAGCTTTTGAAAAAGCGCTATTGCTCTTAATAAGGCATTATAAAGCATCAGAAATTGCTGAAAAAATAAATATGATAAGAGAAGGTACTGAAGAATTGCCTAGCGTAACAAAAGCTATAATCGAATCTCATAAAGAAGAAAATTCAAAATAAACAAATAGATAGTTTGATTTTTTAAGTGGATTTTTTAT
>CAZHGP010000103.1:0-1560 GCA_964532175.1 uncultured Nitrososphaeria archaeon | reverse complement strand
GATAAATAAACTTTATGTAAATATAATTGTTTATAGAGAAAATGTTAAAACAGCATATTTATTAAGTCCTAAAACATATAAAAGATTGGTAAATAGGAAATGGATTCAAAAACTCTCTTAAAATTAGATGCTGAGGAAGTAATTCGTAGAATAGAAGAAATATTAAACATTAAACTCCCAGAAAAAATCCTAGAAATATCATTATTACCTGAAGATGGAATACTCTATATAAGGTTTAAGGAAACGCTAGAAAAAGAAATAGGCGAACCAGTACATCCACTTATACATATATTTAAAGATGAAAAAGGCTATATAACAGCATTAGAGATAATAGATTTAAATAAAATAATGCAAGCTAAAACTAATACTTTAAAAATATAAATGAGAAATCAAATAGATAAGAATTATAAAGATATAGAATTGTTAAAGAATCAACTTGAAAATCTTAATGAACCATATATAAAAGCTATATTATTGTTTGGTTCTAGAGCTAGAGGAGAATCTAATGAAAAAAGCGATATCGATTTGCTTGTTCTTCATGAGAATTGTGAGATTAAGGATCCAGTTTTAAGAAGGAGGTATCTATATAATCTTATACGTAAAGTTATTGGAAAAGAATTTGAAGGAATAACTATTATTGATATGGAATTTGAAAATTTCATTAAACCAATAGAGATAAATGCTCTTCTTCTTAATATTTATTGGGATGCTATTATAGTTTATGATAAAACAAACATGCTTCATAGTTTTCTTAAGCATGTTAAAGATAAAATTAAAAAAAGTGGATTGAAAAGGATTAAGGATGGAAAAGCTTATCGTTGGGTATTACCTGAACCAATGAAAGAAGTAAAGATATTATGAGCCTAAATCCTTTAAATGAAGTTAAGTATAGATATAGATTAGCTATGGAACATTTAGAAAGAGCTGAAAGATTGTTTTCATTAAAAGATTGGGTTGGAGTTGTATCAGCTTCTCAATTAGCTATTGAAAATTTTGCTAAGGCTATTATAGCAATCTTTGAAATACCAACATGGAGTCATGATCCTTCAAATCAATTAAATGATTTAGTGGAAAAATTTCCTGATGATGTTATAAATAATGTCAAAGAACTTGCTATTTTAGCAAGAGAAATCGCTCCTGAGCATGGTAGATCTACATATGGTGAACCTATTACTGGATTAATGCCAAGCGATATATATAAAGAAAGCCATGCTTTAAATGCATTGGAAAAATGCAGAAAGGCTAAGAAAATAGCTGAGAAGGTTCTTGAACAACTGAACGTTCGATTTAAGTAACTATAAGAATGTACTTAGATAAATGGAAAGATATTTATATTCCAAATATATGGAGAATATAAATGAGTATTGAAGAAATTTTAAAAATTATAGAAAATCATCCTGAAGTTATAATTAAATCTATTGAGAAAAAGCCTGAATTACTAGCTAGCTTGATTCTTAAAATATTTCCATTTGATAGAATTGTAACAAAAGAAGATATAAAAATGATTTTAAATTTCATGGAAAAAAGATTTGAAGATATTAATAAGCGCTTTGAGGATAT
>CAZHGP010000102.1:0-1620 GCA_964532175.1 uncultured Nitrososphaeria archaeon | reverse complement strand
TTCAAATCTTCAATTTTTTATTTTTCTTCTTTTAAATAAGATGAGTATTCTCTTTTTATTTTCCAATCATCATATTTTTGTTTCAAATATGATGATAATTCTATTGTTTTATCCCATAAGAATCCTAATATACAACCATAAAATAAAGCATATGGTAGCATATATAATATATTAATCATGAGATTTATTAAGACTTGTGCTATATCAATTTTAAAAAATAATATTGATGATAAATGTGAAATTATTATTAATAAAGATATTGCTATCAATGAAAATACAATTCCTTTAATTCCTGAATTTCTAATAGGTAATTTTTCATATGAAATAGCATATAATGATCCTAATATTGTACCAATTATAACACAACCTATTAAATAATATGGCGTAATCATAAGAAAACGTATAAAATTAAAAAGAACAATTATTACATCTTTATATGGAAATCCAATTAATGATACAATAAATTGTACTAGAAATGGTAAAATTAAGAAAATTATTAAAGATATTATTAATATCGAAATTATTCCATCAATTGCTCCTATTGCTATCTTAGGTATTTCTTTTAATTTAAGAAATTTATTTACATACCATAAAGTTTTATTTTTAGAATATTCATGAAATTCTTTAAATATTTTTTTATTAATATCTTCATTTTCTATTTGTTTTTTTAATAAAATTAAAAATTCTTTTTCTTCTTCTTTTTCTTTTATATCTTTTTCTATTTCTTTTAATATTTCTTTTATTGAACTACTCCAACTAAATGGAATGTTTCCATAATTATCTTCAGGATTTTCTATTGTTTTCCATGCATTTTTAATAAATTTTATTGATTCTCTACTACTATCAGAAATTTTATTACGTAATGATTTAATATAAAGAAGAGTAATATAATATTTTAATGCTTTATCAATTCTATATTTATATTTCCATTCAATTTTTAATGGAAATGAAAAATAATTCATTCTTATTGAATGAATTAATGGAATTAATTTTTTCTTAAAATATTTTTTCTCATCTATTTCTTGTTCTATAAGCAATTCTATAGCAATTCTTTCACCATCTTCAGTTAATTTATAAAGATCTTTTTCTTTTTTAATTAATTTTTCATTTATTAAAATTTTTAATCTATTAGTTAAATTCGATGGACTTCTTGCTCCTATTAATCTAGATATTTTATTAAAACCTAATTCTTCATAATGATAAAGAGCTATAATTATTTTTTTATCATATGAAGATAATTTTTCTATTATTGATTCAATAGAAATAGAAGTAACTTCTGTCAAGTACTTCTGCAAAAGGATATAGTTTTCGAGGTATATTAATTTTTATGAAAAATTGAGTGCAAGCGATGAAATTGGTGGGAAGCGAGAGTGATGAACCACCCCTAATAGAGATGTAGATCCTGGGGGAACTCTATTAGGTAGCATAACTTCAGGCTATCTCAAGCTTTTGCTTCCTTTGGCTTGAGGTAGAAAAAGCGATGAACATAAAAGGAAGATGAAGATAAGCTTTCCTAAAGGGGCTTATCCTTTAGGAATGATTACTACTATACATTTATTCGCTCCACCATACAGGAATGAATTTCCTGTATGGGAATGGAGCATTTGGTATGCTACCTGC
>CAZHGP010000101.1:0-1724 GCA_964532175.1 uncultured Nitrososphaeria archaeon | reverse complement strand
CTTCTCCAGCTATAAGTTCTGATGGTACAATATATTTTGGATTTAGTTATTATCTTTATGCATTTAGTCCTAATGGAACTGTTAAATGGAGATTTAATACAGATGGTACTATTACTTCTGACTCCATAGTAATAGGTTTTAATGGAACAGTATATATTCGAGATTTTAAGAAAAACTTTTATGCTATTGGTGAAGCATCAACACAATTTCCTACAATTATACCTCGCTCATTTATTATAATATTAATTCCAGTAATAATCATAATGCTTACAATACTAATTTTGAACATTTTAAGAAGAATACATAAGGTATGAACTCATATTTAAACTCTAACTTCTTCCCCCAATGCTAATGACTTCTCATTTAAGACTACGTTCGTCAAGCATCCTTTAATTGTTTAATTCATCGCCTTCGTTCCTATCATTGCGTATATTGTGCTTGGAGGAAGGTTAGAGTTGAGTTCCTAACCTTCTTCTAAGTTTTGATTTTTATTCATTTCAAAGCCCAGAAGAAGCTTTAATCTTGTTTCCCATAGCTTCATTAGAAATTTCTTTGTAATATTTGCAATTGCAATCCAACCCCTATTATCTTTAAAATCACATTTTATGCATTCCATATTATGAATACTATTGTTGTATTCTTCAAGTTCTCAATTACATTTTGACATTTCTTCGAAGTATCTTTAGGATTTATGTAAATCATTGCTATTCCATTCCAATTTGCAATGCATATTAGATAATTTAGTATTTTTTCTATAGAACCACATATGTATTTTATATAATTGAAATCTTCATTTCTATTTTTAAAATTATTGCTTAAATCTTCATAAACTATTGCTTTTACATTATATTTTAAAGCATTTTTAACAATTTCATTAGAAAGCCTTTGACAAATCCTGTATTTCTAAGTTTTAATTTTCTCCATAGTCTTCTTGCAGGATTTCCATATCTTTTTTGAGCATAATCATTAATTTTCCTTACTCTTAACCATTCAGCAATATTCCACTTCATCCTGTCGATGAAAATTCTTTTATAATTATTGGTATCTATTTTATAAATTGCATAGCAAATATCATCTAAATTTATATCAATACTTAGAATATTAACCTTCATTAAGTTTCTTAGATAAATCCTTAACAATTGGCAGTTCTATAAGTTTTCTTATTGGAAATATTAGAAAATATCTATCATTGGCTTTCTTTATTATTGGATTGCATACTTCAATTTCTTTAAAGTTTTTTTCTTTTTGGTGAATTCAAAGCATTAATAAGCAATTGTTTTCTTTTACACCTAAACCATGCATTTATTGTTTTATATTTTTCTAATGTAGTTATTATTACTGTTTTAAATTCATCATTAGATCTAACATAACTTCTTTCTAATTGAATGAAGTTATTGTTAATAGTAACAATTTTCTTTTTCTTTAAATTTTTATTGCTTTTTCACTAACAATGTTTTTCTGATTTTTCTATTTTTTCTTTAATTTCTCTCTTTATTTCTTTTGCTTTCTCAATAGTTGTAAAGATTGCATCTCCTTTTTTGTTTAATCAATTGTTCAGCATATTCTTTTGCAGTTTTATTTAAATTCTTTGGCAATCTTGTTTGAATATTAATGAATTTTCCAAGACTTGCAAACATATTTGTATATTGCGGTACTGTTGTATGCCATTCATTTATTAGTTCATTTATCTTAAATTTAAAAATAATAGTAAACTTTATATATAG
>CAZHGP010000100.1:0-1789 GCA_964532175.1 uncultured Nitrososphaeria archaeon | reverse complement strand
CAGCGATTGTTGCTTCATCTTCATCTAAACCTCTTACAGATTTGCATTCAACATTTAATCCTTTTTTAATTTGTTCAGCATTTCTACCCCATTGAGAAGCAATTTCTTCAATTTTTATTCTATATATTGGTATATAAACTCCATAACCTACTATACCTATATCTTTAATTTGCATTTTTTAATTTCACCTTTTAAGATTGCCTTTTTTTAAATCACTTTTACTATATAAATTTTATCGATAATTAATTCGTCAAAAGACGAATTAAAATAATTGTGGATACTCTATAATTCCTTTATTTTTAAGTTTACATAATTCTTCATCATTTAATTTAAGTAATTCTTTAAGAATTTCACAAGTATGTTGACCAAGTAAAGGAGCTGGGCCTCTTACTTTAGGTGAAGAAGGAAACATTTTAATTGGGCAATTAATAATCTTTATTTCACCTACTTTAGGTTGATTTATAGAAATAACCATTTCTCTTGCTTTAGCTATATGAGGGTCTTCACATGCATCAGCAATAGTATTAACTGGACCACATGGGATATCATATTTTAATAAATGAGAAATTATTTCATTTACATTTCTTTTAGAAGTCCACTCATTTACAATAGGTTCTAAAAGTTTATAATTTTTAACTCTTTTTTCATTAGTATTAAAATTTTCATCATGAATTAATTCTTCTTTTCCAATAGCTTTACAAAAACGTTCCCATATTTCATCATTTCCAACTCCAATAATAACCCAACCATCTTTAGCTTTAAAAGTATCGTATGGATAAATATATTCATATCTATTTCCAATCCTTCCAGGAATTTCACCTTTTACAAGATATTTTTCATTATATGCTTCATTTATTGCTACAATACAATCTGTCATAGCTATATCTATTTTTTGTCCAATGCCTGTTAATTCTCTAGCTCTAAGAGCAGCAAGAATCCCTATACAACAAAAAAGTGCAGCACTAATATCAGCAATAGCAGTACCAGCTTTTGTTGGAGGAGAATCTGGCCAACCAGTTATACTCATTATTCCACCCATACCTTGAGCTATTAAATCGTATCCAGGTCTATCTTTATATGGACCATAATGTCCAAAAGCTGAAATAGAAGCATAAATTATTTTTGGATTAATTTTATTCAATACATCATATCCAATTCCAAGTTTTTCCATTGTTCCAGGTTTAAAATTTTCAATAACTACATCAGATTTTTTAACTAATTCTAAAAAAATTTCTTTACCTTTTTTATGCTTAAGATTTAAAACAATGCTTTTCTTTCCTCTATTTAAAAGTATATAATATGCACTTTCATTATTAACAAATGGTGGAAAAGCTCTTGAATCATCACCTATTCCAGGTTTTTCTATTTTAATTACTTCAGCTCCCATATCAGCAAGAATCATTGTACAAAATGGTCCAGCTAAAACTCTTGTAAGATCAAGTATTCTAATACCTTTAAGAGGTGGGTCATCCTCGCTTATCATAAAATAATCTTAAATATACTTAATATTAAAAATAATGATTTTTCAAAATTAACATAAGCCTTTTTAGAAATAATTAAAGAAAAGCCTTATATATATTTGACATTTTTTAATAATTGAAAAAATTCAGTAAGGTATGCAACATGAATGAAATTGAACAATTAAGAGAATTGCATCCCTTATTTAAAATATATACTTTAAAGATGCCAAAGAAAATTATTTTTGGATTGAATGCTTTAGAAAAAATAGTTGAGGAAGCAAAAAACATAGGTGGTAAAAAAGCATTATTAATAACAGATAAAAATTTAG
>CAZHGP010000099.1:0-1816 GCA_964532175.1 uncultured Nitrososphaeria archaeon | reverse complement strand
TATGCTGTAATAGCTGAAAGCTTATATGGAGCAGAAGAAGATAAGCCTATTAAGCTTAAAATTGTTGGAGAATCTATTGTTGGAAAAATACCTAAAAATAAAGTTGATTTAGGAGAAGCGATTGAAATTTCAACTGGGGCTCCTATTCCTAGAGGAGCAAATTCTGTTGTAATGGTAGAATATACTAAAAAAATTAATGATTATGTTTATGTTTATCGCTCACTATCACCAAATGAAAATATTTCTCAAACAGGATCAGATGTAAGAATTGGAGATAAAGTTCTTAGAAAAGGATGCATATTAACACCAAGAGAAATAGCTATTCTTGCTTCTCTTGGATATGAGAAAGTTTCAGTTTATAAAAAACTTAAAGTTGGAGTAATTTCTATTGGTAATGAATTAATTAAACCTGGTAAAAAGCTTACTCCGGGAAAAATATATGATACTAATAGCTATTCTATATATTCTTTATTGTTAGAAATTGGTGTTAAACCAATATACTTAGGGACTTTAAAAGATAATTATCAAAAAATAAAGAATGCTATTATTAATGCTCTTGATAAATATGATGTTGTAATAACATCTGGTGGTACTTCAGCTGGTTTAGGAGATATTGTTTATAAAGTTTTTGAAGAAATTGGTGGAGAATTATTAGTTCATGGATTAAAAATTAAGCCTGGAAAACCAACAGTAGTAGCGATTGTTAATAATAAATTACTGATAGGTTTGCCAGGTTTTCCAGTATCTGCTATGGTAGTATTCAATATTTTTGTTAAACCTATTTTATTGAAAATGATTGGTATAGAAACTCAAAGTTTTAGAAATATTGTTAAAGGGAAAATGGCTTTAAGGTATTATGCTTCTAAAGGTAGAAGGGAATACGTTCCAGTAAATTTAGTTAACACAAAAAATGGTTTAATAATATATCCACTATTAAGTGATTCTGGAGCAATAGCAACTTTTTCATTAGCAGATGGATTTATAGAGATACCCGAATCAAGAGAATTCATAGATGAAAATGAAGAGATTGAAGTTGAACTTTTCTCAAAAAACATTCTGCCTGCTGAATTAATTTTTATAGGAAGCCATTGTCCTGGAGTAGATTTAATAATAGATTTAGCTGGATTAAAAAATGTTAAAATCATAAATTTAGGATCATTTGCTGGATGGCAATCTATAAAAAGAGGTGAAGCTGATATTGCTGGAACACATTTATTAGATGAAGAAGAAAATGTGTATAATCTTCCATTTTTAAGAAAATTTAATTTGGTAGGAAAAGCAGTAATTGTTAGAGGCTATAGTCGTTTACAAGGTTTTTTGATACAAAAAAATAATCCAAAAAATTTTAGAGGATTTGAAGATTTATTGAAACCCAATATTAGACTGGTTAATAGAAATAAAGGTTCTGGTACTAGAGCATTATTAGATTTGAATTTGAAAAAAATAGCCGAGATTAAAAATATTAAATTCGAAGAACTTATAAAAAATATAAATGGCTATTCATATGAAGTTAAAACACATTCAGCTGTTGCTGCTGCTATTAAACAAGGAAGAGCAGATGTTGGAATTGCTGTAAAACCTTTAGCAATAGCATATGATTTAGATTTTATACCAATTTCAGAAGAAATATACGATTTTTTAATACCTATTGATAGTTTAGAAAAAGAATCTATTAAAAAATTTTTAAAAATTCTTGTATCTAATGAATTTTCAAATGCTTTAAAAAATTTGTCTGGATATAATTTATTGAAAAATACTGGGGAAATTATTAAAGATTTTTAGGTTTTAGCAATGAGAAGAAACGCCCTGGCCGGGA
>CAZHGP010000098.1:0-1843 GCA_964532175.1 uncultured Nitrososphaeria archaeon | reverse complement strand
AAAATGTAAAATACAGAATTGTCTATTGAAAAAGCTTTTTTTACTTCAGAAAATATAAGTGGATAAACTAATCTACCAAAAGTGCATAGATTTAATCTAATGTCAGAATTAGTGATGGAGCAGATTCAGCAATTGCTAAAAATTGAATTAATAAAAAATAACTTTTCTTATTGAAACTTTGGCATAATTGAAACATTTTCATGAAATATATGCGATTTTAATTTTCAACTATTTATATCAATTTCTTCTAATATCTTTAAAATTTGCTTTTTAAATTCTGGAAGTTTATTTTTGACGGTTGCCCATACTAATTCTAAATTTACACCAAAATATTCATGAATTAATTTATCTCTCATACCAGCAATTTCTTTCCATTGAACTTCAGGTTGCCTTGCCTTTAACTCCTTGCTTAAATTCTTTGCTGCCTCACCAATTATCTCAAGCCCCCTTAAAACTGCATACTGCTTCTCTATGTTTTCAAAAATCTCTCTTTGGTTACACCCTCTATAAATCTCTCTATGTTTGATATCGCTTCTAAAATGTGTTTTAGGTATGCTTTATCTTTTTTCATAAATAATCCTCATTTCCTTTTTTACATCTTCTATTATGTAAGGGCTTAGGCTACTGAAAATTCCAAGATCTACTTTTCTATTAAATATTTTACTCAATTCATCTTCTATCCTAACCAAATCCAAAAGAGTCTTTTCGCTATTCTTCTCAAATTCAATTGCTATATCAATATCGCTTTTTTTCTTTTGTTTTCCTCTAACAAAAGAACCAAAGACAGCCATAAAAACTATGTCGTTCTTCTGGCAAATCTTAAGTAGTTTCTCCTTTAGACCTTTTTTCCTCAATTCTTTTGGTAAATTTTTGATTTCAATTTTTATGGTCATTTTGTTATTAACTAAAGAACTCCTTAAATTTAAGCCTTTTTCTCATAAAATTTTTCTGAGGATTGTAATTATCGCCTGTTCTGGATTAACTCTAAAGATCTGTGAACTCATTTCTTTTTCAAAATTTCATTCAGCTTATCCTTTGGAATCAGAAGATAGACTGCAAAACTTCCGCCTCTCTTATTTCCTCTCTTCATAACTTTCTAGGCATTAATGAAATCGTCTTTTTTCATCGATAAAAACAATTTGACTTTCTATTTTTATGGAATAAATGATGGACTAGACCATGAGTTATTAGATAGTGCTTCTTATAATCATGCGAAGTAGGATTAATAACAATGGCTTTTTCATGTGAAATATAGCTATTTGTTGGATGTTTTTCATCCAGAATATGCAGGGGGTGGGATTTGAACCCACGAAGGCCTACGCCACTGGGTCCTAAGCCCAGCGCTATTGACCAGACTAAGCGACCCCTGCAGAAAGTGCTTTTACATTTATTCTTAATAATTTTTCTTATATTTATTTCTTAAAAAATATTTTTATAAATAAAAGACTTTAAGATTATGATCTTAATAAAGATAAAAAAGTTGGATGATATGAAAATTTTAAAATGGTTAATAAAATTAGATAGAATTTTACGCTGGATTTTAATTATTATTCTTTTAATAGAAATATTAAGTGGATATTGTCTTATTAAACCATATTTTATAGAAAGAGTAACTTTTAATTTAATTAATAGATATAATGCATATTTCCTTCATACTTTATTTGATTTTCCAATTTTTATATTAGCAAGTTTTCATGCATGTTTATACATCTATCAACGTTACAAAATTAAATATAAAGAAATTTCTTATGCGATTATAATCATATTCACAATTATTAATTTAATTCTTATAATTATTGAATTTAAATAATTGAAGTCTAACCCTTTATCATAGTTTGGTTTC
>CAZHGP010000097.1:0-2010 GCA_964532175.1 uncultured Nitrososphaeria archaeon | reverse complement strand
ACTATTCTTCAATTTCATATTTTATCATTCCTAATCCAGCAGTTCTTCCTCCACCTACATTTGTATAAGTAGCAAATTTTAATAAAGTATTTGCTATTTTTGATTTTTCAGAATTATAAAGGTCTTTAACAATAGAATAATAAACCATTCCAGTAAATCCTACGCACCATTTTTTAGTTGTAGGATGCTCATAAACTATATGAGTTTTTATTCCTTTAGGAAATCCAGAAATAGCTATGCCGCCAATTTCTATCCATTCCATAAAATCTTTAAGATTTAAATTAAAATTTGAAAATTTTCTCCATATTCTAGCTATACTTCTAAAAAGCAATACTGGATCTGGAAGAGGATAAAAACGATAAGCTGAAATTTTTTCTTTTTTATTAATTGAATATTTATATTTTTTTGAAATATCCCTTGGTGTTAAACGAAAATATGTTGGTGTAAGAAAATTAATTTTAAAAGATTTTATTTCATTAGATTTTTCATAAATATTTTCAAAAGAAATATTTTCTAAAGATAAGCTATTCAATAATACTTCTTTACCACCAATTTCTATTTTACTACTTCCAATTTTCTCATGAATATATTTTATCATAATATCGATTAGCTTAGATTGAAATAATGTAATATTTATAGTATATAAACCAGGATTTAATTTATCATAACTAATATAAATTGAATTTAAATTTTCAATAAAAGGTGGAGAAACACTAAAAGGCGCTAAACTTTTAGAATCATGCAAATAAGAAGCATATTCTTCATCTATTTCTTTAATCATTTTATATAATAATCCTCTTATAGAATATCCTGAAAAACTTTGAAAAGTAATAGGTTCATTAATAAAAAAGCGTAAAGCAATTCTTAAAAAAGACATTAATTAAAAAATATACTGCTTATATTTAAAATTTTTTAATAATTTTTGCAAATAGAATAATAAGGACAATAATCTGGACATATTGATGGTTTTCCAGGGTCTCTTGCATTTTCTACTATTTCTAATGCTTCATCTCTTATTTCTAAGAACTCTCTTCTTAATGTATCGCTTATTATAAAACATTTTGTTTGTATGTTTGGGACTTCTTTTTCTAAAGATAATTTTATGTATATTATAATTCCAAAGTTTACTTCTATTTCTTCATCTGCTTCTATTGCAAGAGCATATCCTGTTGGTGCATATTTATGAAATTTTCTTATTTCACCTGTTTTTAAATCTGCTATTGCATAAGCTGGAGTGTATATATCTACTGAAAGTTCTTTTGCAAGTCCTATTAAACTACCATCAATCTTCCTTTCAACAATTGGTGGTATTGCTTGATTTATTAAACTATCTATATCGATATGTTGAAATTTTGAAAGATAATTATTAATTTGTGCTGCTGCTTGAATTATTAGAAATTTATAAAATGAAATTGCTTTTCTTTTAGTTAAATCTATATCTTTTTCATCTGGTTTTCCTAAAGAAAAAATTGCTTTTTGAATAGCATTTTCTATTGCTTCATTAGATTTTGGAAGAAGCTCTTCTATTATACTTGCTCCAGATATTATTCCTTTTTTAAAAATTAATGATTTTACTTTTATAATAGCATCTGATGCTATTGCATGATACACAATACCATCAAACATTTTTATATTTGGCAAAGGTTTTATATTTTGAACCTTTTTTAAATATATATCTCTTAATGTTTCACAATATCTTGCAGCTAAATCTCCAACACCAAATAATATTTCTCTTGATAAAGGTTCTATTGGTGGATTTTGCCAATTCCATCCTCTTAATTCTTCTGAAATATTTAAATTTTGAAGTTCTGTTCTTAAAAGTCTAAATTTTTTATCTAAATCAGACTTATTAAGGAAAAACATTAAATTAAAAAATATATTGCTAGTTTAAATTTTTTTACTATTTTTTAGAAAGATATAAAAAATATGGAAAATACTAAAGTAAATAATTATAGATAAATATAAATTAATAAAAGAGCTAAAATATAAAAAGGATTTAGGAAATGAAAT
>CAZHGP010000096.1:0-2026 GCA_964532175.1 uncultured Nitrososphaeria archaeon | reverse complement strand
GATATTTCAATTATTAAATAATGATAAATTATAAACTTCTTTATATTTTTTTCTTATTTGCTTTTTTATATTTTTTTATGTAGGAGTAACAATCACTTCTTTTAAATCTGTCATTTCAATTTTTTCTTTTAATTTTAAATCCATGGTTAAAAACTTAGATTTTAAATTTAATGCTAGAGCAATATAAGCAGCATCATATATTGAAATATTAAAATTCATTGCAATTTTAAACGCATTTTCATAAACTTCATCATATTTATGAATTATGCATAAATCCCTCATAATTTTTTTAATACTTTCAAAAACAATTTTTGCCTCTTCTTCATTTATTTCTTTTAATACTATAGCTTTTTTATAAATTACATTTAATATTTCATAAATAGTTAAGTCTAATATATGATTTTCTTCATATGTTTCTATAACATTCCTGGCCCAATCACTATATTTTTCTGGTATATAAAGAGCTATAAGTATTGACGCATCTATTACAGCTTTAATGTTCAATTTCTCTATCCTCCCTTATTATTTTCCATGATGGAGATGTTTCTTTACCTATTTTTAATCTTACTTCATCTGCTTCTTTTAAGACCTTAGCTTTTATATTTCTTCTAATAAGATTTTCTAAGTAATTTCTTATTTCAAAGCGCCAATCTATATCCAATTCTTCAAGTTTTTCTTTCAATTTTTTAGGAATACGAATACTTATCGTTGTACTCATATTGTAAACAAAAGTAGATTACTTATATATAAACATTTTTGTTTACTAAAGATAGATATTGATTAGATTTTAATCTTTTCTAAAATTTATTAGAAGATAAAAATTATAGAAAAACTTTAAAAATTAATGAAAAAAGAAACATTTTAAATTTTAGTTACTCTAAAAAAGAAAAAACTAAAAAGATTTTATTAAAAGATAGAATTTTTTATAGTGAAAATTAATGGAAGGTAAGGTTAAAGTAAAAGAATTCTTAAAGGAAATTGAAAAAGAATTAGGAGAATTACCAAAGGATCTTCATGTAACAAGAATGTGTTGTGGTTTGATAGCAATATCTGAAGGAAAGATAATAAAAGCTGAAGAACCTTGTTTAAAATATTGTCCTTTTCGTGCTCAAGATAGTTTGTATAAATTTAAAAATTTTGATTTGAAAGAAGTATGTAATGCAATAGAGCTTAAAATCTCAAGATTTGGCCATTTTACGAAAGAAAGAGAATTGTATAGAGAAAGCATAGAAGTTAAGTATGGATTTTCTGAAATGTTAATGTGTGCTTTAAGTAAGAAAGGGATAGATGCAGCTGTTATTGTTTGTGATGGATCTGGAACTGTTATCACAAATGAGCCAAGCTTAGTTCAAGGAATAGGAGCAAGAATGACTGGAGTTTTTTATACTTCTCCAATAAAAGAAGTTATTAAAAAAATTGAAGAAAGAAAAGGATATGTTGTTTTTCCTGAAACTGCTAAAATAGACCAAATAGCTGGATTAAAAAAAGCAATAGAATTAGGTTTTAAGAAAATTGCAGTTACAATAAATGGATTTTATGGAGAAGATTTAAGAGAAGTTAGAGAATTAGAAAAAAGAAAAAATATTTCAATTATTTCTTTAATTGTTTGTACTACGGGAGTAGATAAAAAAAGAGCAGAAGAAATAAGAGAATATGCAGATGTTGTACAAAGCTGCGCTTCTTTTTATGTGAGAGAAATTGTAGGTAAAGTAGCAAAAATGCAAATAGGAACAAAGCTTCCAGTTTTTGTTTTAACTCAAAAAGGAATAGATTTTGTTTCAAATTATTCTTCTGAAGAATTTAAGAATTTTATACAAGAAAATAAAAAGTATCTTATTTCTAGTTATCATGGATACATGAAGAATCCTAGAAAAATAAGAATGGGAAATTTTTATACTTATCTAGGCGAAATAGAAAACTTGCCTTTAAGAGTCGAAGATGAACCAAAACCTCTTATTTAAATTCCATTCTTAATAAAAATGGGAAAAGTGTTTGAACAAATAAAAATTTTCTTTTTCCACTCATT
>CAZHGP010000095.1:0-2091 GCA_964532175.1 uncultured Nitrososphaeria archaeon | reverse complement strand
TAAAGCTAAAAAAATATTAGGATATGAACCTAAGTATACATTAAGAGATGGTTTAGAAAATATGATAAAAGAATATGGTTTTATTAATATAAAAAAATAGAGATAAACGACATTCTTTTAATGAAATTATTACACCTCCTTATTTTAATTTTTTAAGATAGAAAATTTAAAAATAATCATTTGAAAACTTATATATATGTATATGCACATACATATACAATGACAAAGGTTATTTCTTTATCTGAAGAAGCATATAAAATTCTTAAAAAATTAAAAAGAAGCGGAGAATCTTTTTCTGATGTAATTATAAGAATTACTAAAAGCATGGAGAAAAAACCACTTATTGAATATGCAGGTAAATGGATTGGCAATGATATAGATGAAATTTTTAAAAATATTTTATCTGAAAGGGAAATTTCTAAGACTAGGGAAATATAATGGTATGTCTTGATACAGATGTATTTATAGGATTGCTTAAAGGTGATAATGAAGCTATTACTTTAATAAATAAGCTTCAAAGTATAGGTGAAGTTTTAAAAACAACAATTATTACAGCATATGAATTACTTAAAGGTGCAGCTATTTCATCTAAATCTCAAGAAAATCTAAAAATAGTTAAAGACTTACTTTCTAATATAATCATACTAACTTTAGACTATGGATCATGTGAAGAAGCATCAGAAATATATAGTAAGCTAAAAAGCAAAGGTCAAATAATAGGAGAATTTGATATATTAATCGCTGCTATAGTTAAACACAATAATGAGTATTTAATCTCTAGAGATAAGCATTTTCAATTAATAGAAAAACTAAATGTTCAAATATGGTGATTGTTGGTTTTATTAAGAAAAAATTTTAATTGGTAAAAATATTTTCAAATTAAATTTTACAACTGTGTGCTTGTACTTCCATCAATATCAAAATCTATGCTCAGCCCTTAAGGTATGAATTTCATACCAAAAAAATAAGAATAAAATTTATAGAAAACTTAAAATAGAAATTAATTTAATATTGAAAAAGAATATTTTTATAAATATTAATGCTTTAAAAAATAGGATGGATAAATGATTAAAGTTTTAATACTTTCCCCAAAAGCAAAAGGAATAGGTGGAATTGCTCAGCATGTTTCAGAATTAGCTAATAAATTAATTGAGAAAGGATATTATGTTAAGATAATTTCATGTGAAAATACAATTTATATTCCAATAAGTAAATTAAAAAATCCAAGTTATTCAATATTTTCATCAATAAAAACAATTGGTAGAAAATATGATATTATACATGCTCATAATCTTCCTTCAATAATTCCAATGAAATTTGCTAAAGGGAAAAAAATATTAACTCTTCATGGAATATATTCAGAACAAATAGAATTAATTCATGGAAAAATTTTAGGAAAAATATCTAAATGGTTTGAAGAAAAAACTTTAAAATGGGCTGATAGAATAACAGTTATTTCTAAAAAAACAAAAGAATATTATTTAGAAAGAGGTTTTAAAGTAGAATATATACCAAATGCAATAGATTTAAAAATAATTCCAGAAAAAGGAATTAAAGAATATGATAAACAAATAGTATATGTTGGAAGATTATCAAAAGAGAAAGGAGTAGATGTTCTAATTAAAGCATTTGAAGAAATGAATATGGAAGAATGCCATCTTTTAATAATAGGTGATGGACCAGAGAAAAATATGCTTATTAAAATTGCAAAAGGAAATCCTAGAATACATTTTTTAGGATATAAACCAAGAGAAGAAGCAATTAAATATATTAAAGGCTCAGATATTTTAGTTTTACCATCAAGACAAGAAGGATTAAGCACAACTATTCTTGAAGCAATGGCTTGTAAAACTCCAGTAATAGCAACAAATGTTGGTGGGAATCCAGAAATAATAGAGCATATGAAAACTGGAATACTTGTTACATCTGAAAATATTCAAGAAATTAAAGAAGCTATAAAATTATTATTAGAAAATAAAGGATTAGCTAAAAAGATTGGAGAAGAAGCTTATAATCTTATACTTAAAGAGTATGAATGGAATAAAGTTATTGAGAAATACCTAAAATTATATAATGAGATTCTTGGATATT
>CAZHGP010000094.1:0-2184 GCA_964532175.1 uncultured Nitrososphaeria archaeon | reverse complement strand
CTTATTTTTACATCTATTGCAATACATCCATTTCCTTTTTCATAAACAAAAATTGGATTTATATCGATATCAGCTAAATCTTTTTCAAAATCTATTACAAGCTTAGAAAATCTTAAAATAATATCTATTAATGCATCTAAATCACTTGGCTTTTCTCCTCTAACTCCTCTTAATAAATTATAAATTTTAGTTTCAGAAATCATTTCATGAACATCTTCTTTAGATAATGGAGGAAATCTAAAAGAAACATCTTTAATGAAATTTGCATATATTCCTCCTGCACCAAACATTATTAATGGTCCAAATTGTGGATCTTTTGTCATTCCAATTATTACTTCTTTGCCTCTAGGATATTGTTTATAAATTTCTATACCATATATTTCAGCTTCTGGGAAAAATCTCATAGCATTATTTATTATTTCATTAAAAGCCTCTTTTAATTGAGAAAAAGAATTAATATTAAGTTTTACACCACCAATATCTGTTTTATGAAGTATTTGTGGAGAAGAAACTTTCATAACAATTGGAAAACCTATTTTTTCAGCAAATTCTATTGCTTCTTCTATATTTGTAGCTAAGAAACTTTGTGGAGTTGGAATTCCATAAGAATTAATAAGCTCATTTGCTTCTATTCCTAATAAAACTGTCCTTCCTTCATTTCTAACTTTTTTAATAATTTTTTCTGCATATGATTTATCTATTTTTATTTCTTCAATTTTTTTCTCAATTGGTTTATCAAGAATTTTCTTATAATCAATTATAGTTGAAATAGCTAAAACTGCTTGTTCAGGATATTCAAAACATGGAATACCATTATTTAATAATAATTGCTTTGCTTTTTCAATAGTTATTCCTCCCATAAAAACTGTTGCTATAGCTATTGAAGGATATTTTTTAGAAATTTCAATTATTCTTTTAGCTGTTTCTTCAGGTTCAGTCATTGCTTGAGGAGTTAAAATAATTATAAATGAAGCATCTCTTTTATTCCTAATCAATGTTTCAATTGTTTTTTCATATGTTTCAGCTTTTGCATCTCCTAAAACATCTATTGGATTATGCAAGCTTGCTGCTGATGGAAGAAAACTTCTAAGTTGATTAGCTAACTCGCTATCTACTTCACTAATTTTTAAACCATATTTTTCACATGCATCTGTTGCTAATACTCCTGGTCCACCAGCATTTGTTATAATAAATACTTCCTCACTTTTTGGAATTGGTAATTTAGATAATGCTTCAGCTTTTATAAAAATTTCTTCAATACTTGAAGCTTTTAATATTCCAGTTTGTTTAAAAGCAATTTCATATGCAATACTACTTCCAGCAAGAGCACCTGTATGAGAAGAAACTGCTCTTGAACCTTTTTCAGAAATACCTGCTTTAATAATTACTATTGGCTTCTTTTTAATATTTTCTTTTGCAATTTTTAAAAATTCTTTTCCTTTATCAATTCCTTCAACATAAAGAAGAATAGCTTTAGTATAAGGATCATTTCCTAAGAAATTTAATAAATCAATTTCATTTATATCTGCTTTATTTCCCATACTAATAATTTTACTAAATCCAAAATTTTTTAATATAGCCCAATCAAGAACAGCTGTTAATAATGCTCCACTTTGAGAAATAAAAGCTACATTACCTTTAGGAGGCATATTTGCTGAAAAACTAGCGTTTAAAGGAGTATAAGTATCTATTATTCCTAAACAATTTGGTCCAAGTATGCGTATACCATATTCATGCGCTATATCTATTAATTTTTTTTCTAAAATTAAACCTTCCGGGCCAATCTCTTTAAATCCAGCTGAAATAATTATTGAAGCTTTATTACCATTTTCACCGCATTCTTTTAATACTTCTGGAACAAATTTAGAAGGTATAGCAATGATTGATAAATCTATTTTTTCAGGGATATCTAAGATACTCTTAAAAGATTTTAATCCAAATATTTCTTCAGCGCTTGGATTTATTGGATAAATTTTCCCTTTAAAGCCTGAATTTAGAATATTTTTTAATATTTCATATCCTACTTTTCCAGGAAAGCGAGATGCTCCTATTAAAGCTATTGAAGAAGGTTTAAAAAAATTATTTAATATTTCCATTTTTGAATCGTCGTAAAATGAATACATTAAAAATTTAGCTTTTCTTCCAATACTTAAGTTTTTTCTTATAACTTTTAATTTTATTATT
>CAZHGP010000093.1:0-2211 GCA_964532175.1 uncultured Nitrososphaeria archaeon | reverse complement strand
TTTTAAAATATTAATGGTGTTAATTCCTCTGTAGTTTTCACTAACCATATATTTCTTTTCTTTGCTTCTTTAATCGCAGCTTCTGTGGCCCACATAGTATAAACAACTTTAATTATTTTCTTTCTTAAATATTCACTATACTTCTCTTTTAATATATCTATATTTTCATCAACTAAAGATACTACTCTCACTCCAGCTCTTGTTGATGTTTCACCTATTACACAAAAATCATCTTTAACACCATAAATGTTAATCTCTATATCAGGCAATATTAAACTTGATAATTTAATATCTATTCCTAAATTTTTTAATTTTTCTGTAAGTACTTCACGAGCTTCTTCTTCAAATGTTAACGATATCCTTTCTATGTAAGCTCTAATATCGCTTAAATCTTTCGAATGTTTTCTCAATATTTCAATTATTTCATTAAATTTTTTATCATGCTCTTCTAATCTTCCAAATATTTCATTAAATTTCTTATCATGAATTTCCAATCTTTCAATTATTTCATTAAATTTTTTATCATGTTCTCCCAGTCTTATCGTATGTTCATTTAATGATTTTAATATTTCATTAAATTTTTTATCATGCTCATCGAATCTTTTTAAAATTTCAGATAATCCTAAATAACCAGCAACTGCATATCTAAATTCTTTATCTTTATCTAATAATTCTAAAAAATCTTTTTTTAATGTAGTACTCATTTACTAAATATTATTATCTGAAATAATATTTAAGCTTAATATTAGAAATAAGAAAAACTTTAATTTTGAATTCAACTTTCTAAACTTTAGCTCTTCTTTCAATACTTTAGATTTCTCTTTATAATTTCATTAGCTTAATATCTTCAATTTTTTATAAGAATAATTGAAGTATTAAAAAATCCTTTAAAAAAATTCAGAGAATTACGAAAAGAGTTATTAAGAAATTGAATAATAAATTGCTTTTAGTAATCTATAAAAATGAAGATAAAGCATTTATAACATCAAGGATAGAAAAATATTTGGAATAATGTTTTTTATTTTATTAAAATTTTCCTAAGCAATAATTAATAATGGCATCTCTTATTTTAGCTAAATCTTCTATATACACAAATTCATTTACACCATGAAAATTACAATCTTTTCTTATAGGACCAAAGCATATAACTGGTATTCCATATTTAGAAATAAATTTTCCATCATTCCCTCCAAGTTCAGCAGCAATTGGAATTTCTTCTCCATATGCTTTAGAAGCTGCTTTTTGAAAATCTTTTACTAATCTATGATTTGGATTAGTATAATAATTTCCTCCACCTTTAATATCTTCCAATGTAGCATTTACTCCAGTTTCTTTTTTAGTTTTTTCAAAAAATTCTCTTAATTCATTTAATGCTTCATCAAGATCTTCATCTGGTAAAATTCTTAAATCAAATTTTGCAATAGCTTCACCTGGAATAACATTTGTTTTTTCACCTGCATTTAATACTGTTACTGAAAATCTACCCCAAACATTTTTATAAGGAGAATCTGGTGGAGCAGGAAGTTTAGAAAGTTTTTTAGATCTTAATTCGCTAAAGTATAAAAATTTATTTAAAAATTTTACAATTTCATTAATAGCATTTTTTGCAAGATGTGGATAACCTGCATGTCCTTGTAATCCTTTAACTCTTATTTGTCCTGAAACAACTCCGCTTGCTCCAACATATATAGCATCTGGTCCAGCATCAACTATTAAAGCTTCATCAAATCTAACTTTTACATTATCCATTAAATATCCTATTCCAAGTTCTCCACCAACTTCTTCTTCAGGAGATATAAGCAATTTAAGATTAACTTTAGATTTTTCATTTATTTCTAATAATTTTTTAGCTACTCCTAAAAGTATAGCGATAGCACCTTTATTATCTGAAGTCCCTCTTCCAAAAATTTTATTTTCTAAAATAGTTGCTTTAAAAGGATCATATTTCCATCCTAAACCAGGTGGAACAATGTCATAATGAGCTATTAATCCAAGTGTTTTATTAGCTCCAAAATCAAGAGAAGCAACTATATTTGGTCTGGAAATATTATCTCCAGCTAATTCCATAGAATCATAAACATCTATTTTTAATCCAATTTTTTTAGCTTCTTCTATAATTATTTCAGCACATTTTTTATAATTAATTTTCTCTAAAGCATTTGTATTTATTGGAATGATTTTCTTTAATATTTCAATTTCATATTCAACATT
>CAZHGP010000092.1:0-2241 GCA_964532175.1 uncultured Nitrososphaeria archaeon | reverse complement strand
AATCTTGTATAATTATTTTCTGTATCCTGTATATTTTCTTTAATTATTTTTAAATTGTATGCTTTTGCAGCTCTTTTACTAGCTATAGAAGCAGCATATTCCATTTTTTCTTCCTTAATCATTTTAGCACTTCCAGCAGTATCGTAAAATGGAATTATTTCCCAATTATATTTTTTTAAGAAATTTTTACATTGTTCAATTGCTTGAGGATGAGAAAAAACTTTATTTATTTTATTCAAATTATATTTCTTTAAAGCTATTAAACAATGCTCTATTTTAAGAATATATTCTCCAATTATAAACATATTGTATTTTAATAATAAATCATATACTTCATTTATGCTTCCTGTCCAAGAATTTTCAATAGGTATTAAAGCTGAATTAGCTTCTTTATTCTTAACTTTTTTAAATGCTTCTTCAAAAGAAGCACAATATAGTATTTCTATTCTTTTATTTTTGAAATATTTAAAAGCAGCTTCTTCACTATAGCTCCCTTTTTCTCCTTGAATAGCTATTTTCTTTATTTTTTCATGCATTTAATGCCAACTCATTTTTTTATAAAAAATAAAGCTACTCCTTTTATTTTCTTATATTTTATTTTTTAATGGTTTTAATACTTTTCCTGGCATTGCTCCAGTATATTCTCCTTTCTCTATTACTATTTCTCCATTAATTAATACATATTCTATTCCTTCAGGATATTGATGAGGATTTTCATATGTTGCTTTATCCTTAATATTTTCTAAATTAAAAATAACTATATCTGCCCACATTCCTTCTTTTATAATTCCTCTATCCATTAAAAAGAATCTTTGAGCTGGAAAAGATGTCATTTTTCTTATAGCTTCTTCTAATGAAAATAATTTTTCTTCTTTAACATATTTTCTAAATACTTTTGGATATGTTCCATAAAATCTTGGATGAACCATACCACTTTCTTTTTTATAAGAATTTATTGCCCAAGAATCTGTACCAAACATTTGTAATTTATGTTTCATTATTCTTTGAATATCTTCCTCATTCATTGAAAAAATTATCATTGTTACTTGTCCTTCTTCTTCAATCAATATATTGAATAAAGTATCAAATTCTTTTTCTTTCCTTATTTGAGATATTTGCTTTAAATTTTTCCCTTCCATAAATTTATTTTTTTCAGATTTAACAGAACTTATGTATATATTTTCCCATCCACATTCTTTTATTAAATTGTGATGTACAATTCCTTCTTCAATTTCTTTTTTTATTCTTTCACGCACTTCTTTTATTTTTAATCTTTCTAACATTTTATCCAATCCATCTTCATGAACCCAAGAAGGGAGAAGAGTTGATAAAGAAGTCATTCCAGCTTCATAAGGATATTGATCAAATGTTATATCTATACCATTTTCCCTTGCATTTTCTATTAAAGCTAATGTTTCTTTTGTTTTTCCCCATTGTTCTTTTCCAGATGCTTTATGATGAGAAATATGTATCGGAATATTTGCTTCTTTGCCTATAATTATAGCTTCTTTAATAGCTTCTATTAATGTTGCTCCTTCTCCTCTTATATGAGAACAATATATTCCTCCATATTTTGATACAATTTTTGAAAGCTCTATTAATTCCCAAGTTTTAGAATATGCTCCTGGAGGATATATTAATCCAGAAGACATCCCTATCGCACCTGCTTCCATTGCTTCAGCAACCAATTCCTTCATTTTTTCTAATTCTTCAATGCTTGGTTCTCTATTTTCAAATCCCATAACAGCTATTCTTATAGTTCCATGACCAACTAAATGAACAATGTTTGAAGAAAAGGACATTTCTTCTTCTTTTTCTAAATATTCTTTAAAACTTTCCCATTCTATTTTTAATTCTACATTAGAAGGAATGAATGGAGAAAGATCTTTTAATAATAAATCTTTTGTAGAAGGATTTACTGGTGCTAAACTCATTCCACAATTTCCTACAATTAAAGTTGTTATTCCTTGTTTAATGGAACTTTCAAGAATAGGATTAAATAGGATGCTTATATCAGAATGGCTATGAGCGTCTATAAAGCCAGGGCATACTATTAATCCTTTTGCATTTATAATTTTTTCTGCTTTAGAAATTTTTAAATTACCAATTTTCAATATTTTTCCATTTTTAATTCCTAAATCTGCTTTAAACCATGGATTTCCACAACCATCAATTATTAATCCATTTAAAATAATTATATCAAAATCATTAAACATTTAATTTATCACTTTTTAATTTTTT
>CAZHGP010000091.1:0-2243 GCA_964532175.1 uncultured Nitrososphaeria archaeon | reverse complement strand
ATTATAGCAAAAATAACTATATCTAACCCTATAAGCAAGTATTTAGGATTAATTAAAATGGGCATTTTACATCATTTTAAGTTGATCTTAGAAAATTTAAATTTTTTGCTATTTTAAATAAAAGATTATAAATGTTTTAATTTTAAAAAAATTTAGAATAATGAGGGAAAAAGGTTTGTTTAGAGCTGCGCCAATGAAAAAATTAAGAGCAATTGTTTATGAAAAATATATAGACAATGTAATATATACTCTTGGAAAATTAGGAATAATGCATTTTTCAGATTTTAGAGAGAGAAAGGAAGAAATAGAAGGAGTAGAAAATGTAAGGCCAAGCGAGCTTTTATTTAAATATACAAATCTCCTTTCTAGAATTGATAAATTAATAGAAGAATTTGGAATTCCAGTTAAAGAAATTCCTAGTGAAACTATTTCAATAGATTTATCAAGTTTAGCTGAAGAAGTAGATAAAAATGTAACAAGGATAGAAGAAGAATATAAAAAATTAAAAGATGAGCTTCAATCATTATCACAGAAAAAATCACAACCAGACCTCCCTGAAAAAGAGAAAGCATTAATAGAATTAGCTGAAAAAGCAAAAGAAATGGAATATATAGAATTTATTGAGAAAAATGGAAAACGCTTAATAGAAATGAAGAGAAAGGTGGAAGTAGGGAAAAAAATTGAAGAGACAAAACAATTTTTTGGTAAAACTCGTAAAACTTTTGTAATAGAAGGATGGGTACCTGAAGAAAGAAGTAAAGAAGTAATTGAAGTAATTGAAGAAGCTACAAATGGTTTTGCAACTATAGAAGAAATTGAAGAAGAACATAGAGAAGCGCCAGTATTTTTCAAAACTCCAAGCTTCTTAGAACCATTTGTTAAATTATTATATGCTTATGGAGTGCCTCTATCACATGAAATAAATCCAGTTATGCTAATGGTTATAACTTTTCCATTTGTATATGGTATAATGTTTGCAGATATAGGACATGCTTCTATAATGGCTATTGGAGGAATATTACTTGCAATTGCAAGAAAACAAATGATAAAAAAAGGAATGGAAATGAATGGAATATTAGGCATGGTTATTTCAGCAGGAGAATTACTTGCTTTATGTGGAGCATTTGGAATATTTTGGGGATTTATATTTGGAGAAATATTTGGTATGCATGAATTTTTGGGGATCCATCTTCATCCAATAGAAATTGCAAAGATAGGAAGAGAGACTTTAATTGGAGGATTTACTCCATCTGAAGATATTATGGCTATGTTTCATTTTGCAATTTTTGTAGGCGTATGTCAAATAACACTTGGATTGATATTGAATTTAGCAAATAAACTTATTAATAGAGAATTTAAAGAAGCGATTTCAGTAATTCTATGGATGTGGTTCTATAATGGTGCAGCATTTGCATTCTTTAATTATGGTTCAACACAAATTTTAAAAATAGATTTTTGGATCGTGAACCCTCAATTTTTACTTATTCCTTTCATTCTTATGATCGTATATGAAACATTGACTAGAAAAATTGAAGGAGCTTCGCATGCTTTCATGGCTCTTATCGAATCTTTAAGTCATACTGTATCATTTGGACGATTGCTTGCTTTAAATTTAATTCATGCAAGTATGGGTAAAATGTTTATTCAAATGATGGGGGAAGGACCAATGCAAATATTAGGAATTTTAATTGGAACTCTTTTAGCTCTTATTTTAGAAGGTACTATAATTTTTGTACATACTTTAAGATTGCATTGGGTAGAATGGTTTTCAAAATTCTATACTGGAGGAGGAATAAGATATACACCTTTTGAAATGAAAAATATACATATAGTAGAGTATGGAATGTAAAAATATTTTTATTAACATTTTAATTTTTTAAATTATTATATTAAAATAAACAATGAAAAGTATAAATAAAAAGAAAAAAGGATTAAATTAAGAAAGTTAGGGGTAGAATGAATATGGATCCAAGTTTCTTTGGTTTATTAGGTATAGTTTTAGCTACAGGAGGTTCTTCAATTGCAGCAATATTTGCAATTATAACTGTTGGAACTGCAATGGCTGGAGCCGGAACTGAAAGACCAGAAATACTTACAAGAGCAATGATTGCTGTTGTTTTAGGAGAAGCATTAGCTATTTATGGATTATTAGCTGGATTTATGCTTGTTGGAGCTTTACCAAAAATTACAACAGAAGAAGCATCATTTAAAGCATTAGCAGCAGGATTAACGATTTTTATATC
>CAZHGP010000090.1:0-2306 GCA_964532175.1 uncultured Nitrososphaeria archaeon | reverse complement strand
CATTTAAGTCTTAAGTTGACAATCTCAGTTAAGAAAGGAAAAAGGTTAAATAGGAATGCTTGTTCCATATAAAGATGAATATTATCCTTAAATTCTTCTTTTTTTAAAATTTCTAGATCAAAAACTTAAATATTATTTTAATAATTGCTACTATAGATAAAAATGTCGCTTGAAGAAAGAATGGCTAAGATTGAGGGCAACATAGAGCAAATGAATAAAAGGTTTAATCATCTTGAAAGCGATTTAAGAGATTTAAAAGATGATTTAAGAGATTTAAGAAGGGATTTAAATAATAGGTTCTTTTGGCTTTTAGGAGTTCAAATATCAATGTGGATAACAATCATTTTAGCTATTTTATTTAAATAATAAATGAAATAATTGATGAATGAAAAGTTTCATTGAAGCTTTCATTGGTAAAAATAAAGACTTCTTATTATTTATCATCTCCTTGATATTTATTCTTATTTTCATAATAGTAAATGAAAATAAGTGAATAGATGTAAATATCTTTAATAATTCCTTTATAATTTATATAGAATTTTTAAAAAAATATTCAGAAAAGCTATTAAAGAATTTTAAAACAATAAAAGCAATTATTAATGCTTCTTCATTAAGAATTAAGTTTAAAACAAAAATACCTTTAAAAATATCTATTAAAATTATGGTATATAAAGCATTTATAATTATAGCATGCATAATAATACATTTAAGATATGGAATTTGGAGATGAGTTCTTTGATAATCCTCTTAAAGAATATAGTATAACTTTTCTTTACGATGTACTTACTCAAAAAAGACGAATTGCTATTCCAATTTCATCTATTATTGGAGCATATCATATAGCTACTAGATACTTAAAAGTTTCAAGGTTTTTCCGTAAAGAAAATTTTGGAAAGCTTATTAGCTATAAAATCGTCAGCATTTTATCCATATATTACTACTAAATTGGCAATTGATGCTCTTGAATATGCAACATATTATAACATTGAATCTTGGGATGGATACTTAATATCTTTAGCAAAAAGTTTAGGAGCTTCAACAATCTATTTGCTTGATAAAGAAATTGAAAAAGTAAAGGAAATAACAGTAATTAATCCATTTCCATAAGAAGCTATTAAGCAATATCATGAATTTATGAAGAAAATATTTAATCCTTAAGACTATCGAATAGCATAAATTTTTCATAGTTTTATTTTAATTTTAAATTAATTTAATTATTTAAGTATTTTTAATTCTAGAATTTTATTCTTTGCTTCATTTATAGCTTTTATTACAGGTGATGATGGAGAATAATCTATTAAAGGTTTTTTAATCATATCTGCATAAGCAACTTCTTTATCAAATGGTATAATACTTAATAATGGAATATTTATTTCATTTATTTTTTCTAGAATAAAATTCTTTTCATTTTCATTAGAAACTTTATTTGCTATCACAAAAATATTTTTAATACCTATATCATTTGCTAGCTTTTTTATTCTTAAAGCTGTTTCAATTGATTTAAAACTTGGTTCAATTACTATAAGCATTATATCTACTCCTTTTGCTGTTCCACGTGCTAAATGTTCTAATCCAGCTTCCATATCAATAATAACAAATTCTTTCCTTTTAATTAAAATATGATGTATCAATGTTCTAAGAAAAGCATTTTCTGGGCATAAGCATCCTTCTCCGCCTTTTCTAACAGTACCTATAATTAAAAGAGAAACATTATCTGGGCCGATTACTCCAAATTTATCTACTATATCATCTACTTTTGGATATAATTTAAAAAATCCTATTACTGAAGCTTCATTAGATATGCTTGTTCTTTCTTTTATTAATTCTTCATTTTCAGCTAATGGAATAATTTTTGATAATTCTTCTTCATTAAATCCTAAAGAATATCCTAAATTAAGATTTGGATCAGCATCTATAGCTAAAACTTTATAACCATCTTTAGCCAAAAGTCTTGAAAGAGTAGCAGCTATAAGAGTTTTTCCAACTCCTCCTTTACCAGTTAAAGCAATTTTCAATATGAAATCTCTCCATTTTTTAATTTAAAAAATATTAATTATGTTTTAATTTATATTTTTTAATTATTTTATTTTAAGAATAAGGTCTTCTTATTTTCCAAAAAAAGATTATTTTTAATTATTTTAATAATAAATTTCTCATATTATTGAAAAAAAGTAATATTAGGGATTATTTTGATATTACTTAAAAATTCTTTAAATATACGAGAAAGTATTTAATAAATATTTTTTCTTTTCCTTTTTGAGCCCATTGGGGACGCCAATTATTGGCGAAAAAATGGAAGATTTTTT
>CAZHGP010000089.1:0-2363 GCA_964532175.1 uncultured Nitrososphaeria archaeon | reverse complement strand
TAGAATCATCTATTTACTAAAGAAAAAACTCTTAATTTAAAAAGAATGAGCACAAACTCAAAATAATCTACTTATATTTCTATAAATAAATTTTATTAAATAACCTTAATTTTAAAATTAATTTGTGTAAAAAATGTTATCCTTATTTTGAAGCCGGGTAGGGGAATTGTACATAAGGTAGGGATTTTCCCCACCTTATGTTTTGCACCCCTGTAGAGCAGGTTTCTTCAATCTTTTATACTGCAGCCTGCCGCATAGCTTCTCTGCCAACCCGGCTATAATAATTAACTTATAAACTTCTAAATTAATTTTTAAATATAAATTTTTTAAAAAAAATTATTAAGAAGTTATGCTAAGTGCTGTAAGTTTACTTTCTAATTCTTTAATTTTTTTATTTCTATGTGTTAAAGCTCAAAGCTCTTTGCTTAATAATTATTACTAAAAATATCTAGAATTAATTTTGCATTTTTATTTGTTTTCTAATTATTCTAACTAATTCTTTCAATGAATCAACATTATTTTCTTTAATAATGAAATTTTAATGAGTTTTTATTCTTCTAATCTATTTTCTCTTCTTCCTTCTTTTTAAGAAGAAGTTTAGAAAGTATTTTATAAATATATACAAAACTATTATACACCAAATCGCTATAATTATATAGAAAAATAAAATCATATATTCTCCCACCTACTTATGGAAATTGAAATTTCTAATACTTTTCCATTATACTTATTCAAATTTCTTCTAAAGAATCAAAATTAGTAAACATACCACTTCTTAAACTTACTAATCTAAAAAGAAGAAATTCTTAAACATTATCGCAATGATATAACTAAACTTAGAAATTTAAATTTTATATTTCTTCATTTTTGTTATATATTTAATGTATCATATAGTAATACTAATTGATACATTTTAAAAGGAATCTTTAAATATAGGAACCAGCTATAATACCTTAGAAAAAAAGATGAAAAGAGTTATGAATAGAAAAAATATTGTGATAGTGATACTATGCATATTTCTTGTGACGAGTTTAGTACTTTGGCAAGTAGATAAAATTAATTTAGGCTATCAAATTATTTCAAAAGAGTCGGAAATTTCAGAAAAAGATAAAATTATAAATTCATTAAAGAGTGATTTGGAAAAATTACAATCATCTTATTCTGACTTAAAAGATTCCTATATAAAACTTTCCTCAGATTATGATTTTCTTAATTTAAGTTATCAAAATCTTCAATCACAATATTCAATGCTTGAAGAAACATTTGAAAATTATAAAGAAACTCATGCTTATAATAATACAGAATATTTAGAATTAAGCTCTAAAGTTTCAGATCTTGAATTAAGTTTATCCAACTTAACTAATAAATATAATACTCTAAAATCAGAATATTCAAAGCTTTATTTCAATTATTCGCAGCTTTATTCAGAATATAATACTCTAAGTTCAAATTATTCAAAACTATATTCAGAATATTCAAAGCTTTACTCTGAATATTCAGCATTAAAAGCTAGTTTGAAAAGTAAAGATACTAATCTCAATTTTTACTATGCACAGCTTAGTCAAGATGTTTTGAATCTTTATAATTTGCTCTTATCTTATGTTTCATTACCACAATCATTTTCTCGTACTCTTAACAAAGAAGCAGTTAATGTGGTTTCTTCTATCGTCTACTCTATAACAGAAGGTCTAACATCAAGTTGGTCTGCATATCAAAAAATCTATGATTATATAACATCAAATATTAAGTATGTGAATGATGTTGATATGTTGTATATCAATAACTATTGGTATATAGACGTTAATGGATTTGAATATATTACTAAATTTGAAGTAAATACAACAAAAAGTTATATACAAACTCCAAAACTTACACTTGAAACAAAGCAAGGTGATTGCGAGGATCAAGCAATATTAGCTTATGCAATGATACAATACTATAGAAAATATATTATGGGTACCGAATATTCGCTTTATATAGCTCACATAGATTTCTCTGATGGCGTAGGGCATGCTGCAGTTTTTCTTTCAGTTAAAGGAGGAGAAATTTGCATTATAGATCCTGCGGGTAAATATCTTACTTCTTCTAATGGTGAAATAGCATCAAAACTAGCAAATATTGAGCTTCAAGAATATTCAAATTATTGGTCTGAGCATGGCACAATAAAATATATAAAACTTTACAGTATTTCTATAATAGATGGCAGTTATAAAATTGTTGCAGAAGGTAATATTAATCAAATAGTAGAATTTCTATCTCAATCTTAGTATTCAATCTTCCAAATAAATTTCTATAGATTATCTTTCTCTTTAATCCTTTAGGTTGTCTAGTATAGCTTAGTTTTTTCCTCGCTCGAAAATTTA
>CAZHGP010000088.1:0-2384 GCA_964532175.1 uncultured Nitrososphaeria archaeon | reverse complement strand
AATATTTAAAGAAAAACTAATTAATTTAATAATATCCTTTTTTTATTTAGAAAAGTGGCTTAATATGTCTCAAGAAATAAAACCATTAAAAAAAGGTAAAAAGATAATTGAGCCTTTAGAATCAATTATAGAAACAGAAAAACAAGCAATAAGAATTATAGAAGATGCAAAAGCTAAAGCTAAAAAAATTATAGAAGATGCAAAAATAAAAGCTCAAAATGAATATAATATAGCATTTCAAGAAACTATTTTTAAAATTAATGAAGAAGCTTCATTAATAATAGAAGAAGAAAAAAGAAAAGCTGATTTTGAAGCTAAAAAAATAATTAAAGATACAGAAGATAAAATAAAAGATTTAAGAGAAAAAGCTAGTAAAAAAATTGATGAAGCTATAAAGAAAATGTTAAGTATAATTTTAATGGAGGAATAAAAAATGACTTTAGAAAATTTAATGAATATAATAATTGAAGATGCTAAAAAGGAAGCTGAGAATATTATTAAAGAAGCTAATAAAAATGCTGAGCAAATAATAGAAGATAGTAAAAAGAATGCTATATCAAAAGCATTAGAAGAAGAGAAAAATTTAATAAGAAAAGCTAAGGAAGAAGCTGAAAATATTAGAAATACAATTTTATCTGAAGCAAGAATAAAATCTAGTTGGATGATTATTAATGAAAAAACAAAAATAATTGATGAAGCTATTGAAAAAACAAAAGAAAAATTAAAAGAATTTACAAAATCAAAAGAAAAATATACGGAAATATTGTCGAAGTTAATAATTAATGCTGGTATCACATTGGGTGGTGGAGAATTAGAAATATTATTAAATAAACAAGATATAAAATTACCATTGGATATTAAAAATTTAGAAAAAATAATCGAAGAAAAAACTGGTAAAAAAACTACTTTAAAAATAATTGATGAAGATTTACAAACAATTGGAGGAGTAATTTTAAGAACTAAGGATCAAAAAATAATTATAAATTATACTTTCGAAGGACTTATCGAATCTCATAAAAGGTATTTACAGAAAGAAGCTTCAAAAATTTTATTTAGTGAGTGAATCACATTGGGAAAAATAGCTGCTATTGCAGATGAAGATACAGCATTAATTTTTAAATGGATAGGAATTAGAAATAGTTTTATTGCAAAAGATATAGATGAAGCTAAAAATATTTTAATGGATTTATCTAATAAAAAAGAATATACATTAATTTTAATTACCGCAAAGATCGCTGAAAAGATAGAATCTATAATTAATAATATTATTGCTGAAAAGGAATATCCATTAATAGCTATTATTCCAGAAATTGGCTATCCTGTTTATAAAAAAATAGATCCACTTAGAGAATTATTAAAAAGAACAATTGGAGTAGAAATTAAAACATCAAAATAGAAGGAAAATAGAAATGTCCAGAGAAGCTGTTAGAGTAACTCGAATGGAACTTCTTAAGCTTAAGAAAAGTTTAGAAGTTGCGATTAGAGCAAGGAATTTACTAGAAGAAAAAAGGAATGTTCTTGCAATGGAGTTACTTAATTATATTAAAAAAATGGGCTTAGCACAAGAAAAAATTGATGAAAGAATGAAGAAAGCTCATGATGCATTTATAGAAGCTCAAATGGTTTTAGGTAAAATGGGTATTAGAAGTGCTATTGTTTCAATTTCTCCAGATCGTTTCTCAATTGAAGAAAAATATAGAAGCATTATGGGAATAAGAATACCATTATTAAATTTAATTGAAAATAAAATGCAAATTCCTTGTAATTTTTTATCGACTTCATCAAAATTGGATGAAGTAGCTTTTCATATGAATGAAGTAATAAAAGCAACAATAGAAGTAGCTGAAGCACAAGCTACAATTAAAAAACTTGCAGAAGAATTAAAGAAAATAAAAAGAAGGGTTAATGCTTTAGATCGTATAATAATACCTAGAATAAGAAATAGAATTAAATATATAGAAGAAAGACTTAGCGAAATGGAACGTGAAACAATTTTCAGAATAAAAAGAATAAAATATCTTTTAGAAAAAAGAAAAATTGTAGAAATGGTTTAAATTTTAAAGAACATTTTTTTAATAAAATAGAATAAAAACTAAAAAGTCTTTATAAAGTAATTAAATGAGTTTTCAAATTAAAACATGGGAAATCTATATTAAGCAATATTTTATGCATTGAATGAAATAAGATCATTATTAGCTAAATCTTTTAAGATTTTAGCAACAATTTTTTCTATATATTTATTACTTAATTTTAAACCAAGTTTTTCATTAATTTCTAAACTTAATTTTTCAGCAATTTGATTAATATTTTTCTTACCATCGCATTCTTCCCATATTAGATAATAAAGAGAAGGTACTATGTATGCTTTATCTTCATTAGAAATA
>CAZHGP010000087.1:0-2540 GCA_964532175.1 uncultured Nitrososphaeria archaeon | reverse complement strand
TATAAAAATTTTTAAAATGCAGGGGGTGGGATTTGAACCCACGATGGCTTGCGCCTTTGTCTACGCCAGCAGGTCTTGAGCCTGCCCCCTTACCAAGCTAGGGTACCCCTGCAATATTATATTTTTTTTGAATCATATTTAATATTTCTTCTACTTCTTTATGAGCTTTTTCTTTAAGCCATTCAGATATTATTCCTTTTTTATATGCTTCTTCTAATTCTTCTATATCTATTACTTTTGGAGGATTATTTGGAAGTTTAATAATATCTATTCCTAAATCTACATATCTAATATAATTTTCATAAATTTCTATTGGAGTACATATACTATAATATTCTCCTTTTAAATTATTCATAAAATTATAATATTTAGAATAAACAAACCAATTTTCTCTTGAAATTTCTGTTAATGCATAATCTCCTATATTCTTTTTTATTCCTAAGCCATTATAAATTCCTTCACTTTTAAATTTCCTTTTTAATATTATTTTATTTCCATTTCTATAAATTACTTTTCCTGGAGTAAGATTTATTATTCTTCCATTTAATTTTACATGTTGAATTTTAACTAATTGATTTATTTTAGGTAGCATATTATTAAAATTTTCTGAAAAAAGTTCTGAAACTATATTTCCATTTATTAATTTTTTATGAACAAGTTTTTCAATAAAAGAAACCATTTCTGAAATATTTTGTCCTCCTGCTCTTAAAGAATGATGGTATGGTAAAGTAAAAACTATATTGCTTCTTATTTCATCCATTTTCTTTTTTGAAATTGCTGGAAATTCTATTTCATAAAATTCTATATTTTCTTTTATTTTTAATGAAATCATTTTTATATATTGATTTAAAATTTTTTCTTTTTTCCATATAATTAAATCAAGAAAATTTTTTCTTAATATTTCTATGAAAAATTTTATTGATTCATTTTTTCCTATTAAGAAAATTCTATTTAAATCATTATGATTAGGTATTATGTATATATCTGCTTCATTTTGATTATTTTCTTTTATTGAAAATCTTTCTTTTTGTTTAATTGTTGGATTAACTATTTTTAAACCATTATCTATTGCAAATTTAACTAATGCAGTTGCATATATTCCTCTTATACTTATACTATACAATTTTTTATCCTCAATTTTATGCTCTTAATTTTTCTAAAAGAGAAATTGCACTCCAAAGTTGAACTCTTGTTAATGGTGGCATATTTGGATCTTGCATTATTTCTTCAATCATTTCAATTGCATTTGCAGCTCTAACAGGAGGTGAAAATTTTTCATTAAATAACATATCAGCTGCTTGTTTTGCTACTCTTCTAATATTTCTAGGAGTTCCAGTATCATTTGCTACAGTTTCTAATATTTGAACTACTTGAGATTTTTTTGCTTCCCAATCTGAAGAGCTTGACATAAAAATCACCTTTTTTATTAAAAAATGTTTTTTAACTAAAATTTAAAATAAGAATTATTAAGTATTTATATATAAATTTTTAAAATATTTTTTAGAAAAATAAAAAGAAATAAATAAAAATAATTTCTATTAAAAACGGTGAAAAAATGGAAAATATTGATGCTGAAAATATTAAAAAAATGGCTGATGCTTTAAGAGCAGGAGCTAAAATGCTTTCTGAAATATGTCCAATATGTAAAAGCCCTTTATTTGAAATAAAAGGAGAAATACGTTGTATAAAATGCGATAAAAAAGTAATTAAAGTAAAAGATGAAAGTGAAGCAACAACTTTTACAATTCCATATATTTTAAGAAATTTAGATTTAACATTAATACAAAAAATAGAAGAACTTACATTAAAATTATCAAAAACATTCGATTTAAATGAAATAAAGAATATTGGAGAAGTATTAAATATATTATTAAATGTATTAAAAGAAAGTAAGAAAATTCAAGAAAAAATAATTAAAGAATAATTTATGGTAATAAAAATGAAAAAAGGGTTTATAATTGCTTTTGAAGGAATAGATGGAGCAGGTAAGAAAACTCAAATTAATTTATTGAATAAAAATTTAATTAAAGAAGGTTATGAAACTTTTTCAATATCTTTTCCATCATATGATACAGAAATAGGGAAAATAATTAAGAAAATTTTAATTGGAGAAATATCTTTTAATCCATATATATTACAACTTTTAAATACTGCAAATAGATGGGAAAAATTAAGTATAATAAAAGAAAATTTAGAAAAAAATAAAATTGTTTTAATAGATAGATATATATATTCTGGAATTGCTTATGGAATAGCAAATAATTTACCTAAAAAATGGGTAATATCTCTTGAAGAAGGTTTACCTAAGCCTTTAATTACAATTCTCTTAGATATTCCTGCTGAAGAAGCTATAAAAAGAATATTAAAAACAAAGAAACCAGATAGATATGAAAGTAATATAGATTATCTTTCAAAAGTAAGAAAAATATTTTTACAATTATCAAAAAATAAAGGATGGATAAAAATAGATGCTTTAAAACCTATAGATATAATAGAAAAAGAAATATTAAATAAAATTCTAGAAAAATTAAAAAAATAAT
>CAZHGP010000086.1:0-2545 GCA_964532175.1 uncultured Nitrososphaeria archaeon | reverse complement strand
ACATTTTTACCCCATCCAATAAAATTAAATACTTCATCATTAAGCATTATTGTTTTCCCTCTTACAATAGTTGCAATAGGCTTACCTTTAATTTTCCAATTATTAAATGGACTATATTTAGCTTTACTTTCAAAAAATTCTGCTTTTATTTCTTCTTCATGTTTCATATTTATAATAGTTATATTTCCATAATATCCTTCTTTAATTAATCCTACTTTCTTTATATTTAAAATTTTAGCTGGATTTATTGAAAATAATTCTATAAATCTTTCAAGACTTATTTCATTTTTATTTACAAGCGTAAGTAATAAAGGGATAGTAGTTTCTAATCCTGGAATACCAGCTAGAGCTTCTTCATAAGGTTTCATTTTTTCATTAAAAGAATGAGGAGCATGATCTGAAGAAACAATATCTATAAATCCATTTTTTAAACTTTTTAATAAATATAAACAATCACTCATTTTTCTAAGAGGAGGATATACTTTAGCAAAACTCCCTAAAAATCTAACACTATTTTCATCTAAAAAAATATAATGTGGACAAGTATCTAAAGTTACATTAGTATAACCTTCATTTCTATGCTTTTCAATAATTTTCACACTAAGAGCTGAAGATACATGAGTTATATGAAGATGAAAACCGTATTTTTTAGAAATTTCTAAGAAATCTTTCACAGCTGAAATTTCTGCTTCAATAGGTCTATCAAAAAAATCACTTCCTGAGCCTTTAAAAAATATCGGATTTTCAGCATGAACAATTATAGGGATATTTTTTTCAAATGCATAAGAAAAAGTTTTTTTAATAATTTCATTATTTTTATTAAAATAATAATCTTCATAAGAATAAATTTTAATTCCAGAACAAAGTTTAACAATCTCGTCTCCTAATTCATTTTCATTATCCGGGAAACCATAATAAAGTCCATAATCAATTAATGCTTTTGATCTTGCTAAATTATTTTTATCTATAAGATTTTTAATACTATTTGTTTTAGGTTTTGTATTAGGCATGTCTATAACAATTGTATATCCACCTTTAGCAGCTGCTCTTGTTCCAGTAATAAAATCTTCTTTATAACTATAATCTAAATCTCTTAAATGTGCATGAATATCTATTAATCCTGGAAGAATAATAATATTTTCATAATTGCTAAAATCAATTTTTTCAGAAACACTTATATTAATATCTCCAATAGCTACTTTTGAAATTTTCTCATTCTCTATTAATATAGAACCTTTAATCAATTTTTCTCCAGTATGGATTTTACCTTTTATAAGTAAACTCATTTATCAATTTTCACCTTTGAACCAGATTGACTTCTAATTTCTTTTCCAAAAAATGTTTTTTCTAATATTTTACCATTAAAAACTGGTCCATCTAGACATACTCTAAGACCTAAAGGTTCTAAAACACATGATCCACATATACCAAAACCACATTTCATATATCTTTCCAAGCATGCTTGAACATTAATTTTATTTCTTAAAGCAATTTCAACAATTTTTGCCATCATTTTCTCAGGACCACATGTTAAAATTTCATATTCTTTATTTTTCAAAAAATTATTCATTAAATTTTCAAATAAATCTGTAACAACTCCTTTATATCCTATTGAGCCATCTTCAGTTGCAATATAATAAGGAATTTTTAAATTTTCAATTTCTTTAATGAATAATAAATCTGATTTTGTTTCTGCTCCAATAATATAAATTGCTTTACTATTATATTCTAAAATTTTCTTAATAGCATAAATTAAAGGAGCAACACCATATCCTCCACCTATCGTAACATATAATGAATTGGGTTTTAAATTAAATCCATTACCATATGGACCTCTATAAAAAATTTTTTCGCCGATTTTAACTTCATTTAATAAAGAAGTTGTTAATCCAACATTAGCTATAGTTAATCTAACAATTCCATTTTCAAAATCTGAAATACTAATAGGGATTTCTTCAGCTTTAGGATGCCAAACCATTAAAAATTGTCCTGGAATAGGAGGAGAAGTTATACTTGTTTCTATGTATAAAGATTTTATTTTTCTTGCTTCATTTACAATTTTCTTAACTTTAGCCATTTTAAATGAATGTTTATAATATGGATCAAAATTATTGTTAGGAATTTTTCTTATCATAATTAGCCTCTCTTTCTAAAATTAAATTGCATTCAAAACTCAAATATTTTTTGTTTACTTATTATATAAAGGATTTTTGATCCTTTTACGTATAATAATTAATTTTTGGTCACTCAATTAAATTTCTTAATAAAGATTTTTTTAATAACAATTATTTTATAAAATTCAAAGATTTACATTAATAATATCTAGTTTATCTAAAAATAATTACTTACATATGCTATAATTTCATTCTCTACTTAATTTTCTTTTATTTTTTAATATTTCTATAAAAGAAACTTAATTTATTTTTTTATTTTTCTTTATTTTTATAAATGATTTTTAAATTTTTCCGAAAGATTTAAATATTGCTTTTAAAAACATTTAAAGCATGAAAACGGGTAAAGATATAAAAAATGTATGGATTGCAAT
>CAZHGP010000085.1:0-2574 GCA_964532175.1 uncultured Nitrososphaeria archaeon | reverse complement strand
GCATCACCTTTAAATATAATTCTTCCACTAACAAGTAAAAGCGCTTTATCTCCATGTTCTAATGCTCTTATAGCATTTTGTTCAGCTATAACAATTGTTATACCTAAATCATCTCTCAAACTAACAATATGATCAAATATTTGCATTGCTATATTAGGTGCTAAACTAGCAGTAGGTTCATCAAACATCATAATTTCAGGTTCTCTCATAAGAGCCATAGCCATAGCTAACATTTGTTTTTCTCCTCCACTAAGAGTTTCAGCTTTTTTATTATAATATTTCTTTATTATTGGAAAAATTTCAGATACTTCAGCTGCTTTTTTATTAGCTTCTTCTTTATCAAGTGTGTAGCCAGCCATTATTAAATTTTCTTTTACTGTTAAATTTGAAAATACATTATCTACTTGTGGAAGATATGCTATTCCTCTTTTTGCAATTTGATAAGGGGGCAAGCCTACTAATTCTTCTTCTTTAAATTTAATAGATCCTGAATAAATATTTGTTAAACCAAAAATTGTTTTAAGAAGAGTACTTTTTCCACTTCCATTTGGTCCTACTATAACAACAATATCTTTTCTATTAACTATAGCATCTATATCAAATAATACATGTAGCTTTCCATATCCTGAATTTATTTTTTTAATGTCCAGCACTTGGAGTCGCCTTTCCTAAATAGCTTTCAATAACTTTTTCATCATTTAAAACATCTTTAGCTAATCCTTCTGAAATAATTTTTCCTCTAAACATAGCATAAACATAATCTACATATTGTAAAGCTATATCAAGTCTATGTTCAACTATCATAAAAGTAATGCCACAATTATCTCTAATTTTACATAAATGAGAGAAAATTTCATGAGCAAGAACTGGATTAACTCCCCCAGCAGGCTCATCCATTAATATTATTCTTGCATCGCACATTAATGCTTTACCAATTTCAAGCAATTTCATTTGTCCACCACTTAAATGAGATGCAGGCCTATCCCATAGATCTTCAATTTTTAATATTTTAAGAATATCAAAAGCTTTATCGATAGCTTCTTCTTCCTTTTTTATCCATGATTTTTTAAATGGTGCTTTTAGAAAACTTTCTCCAGGATTACCTTTAAAAGATACTAATAAATTTTCTAAAACAGTAAGTTTTTGGAATGGAAGTGGAATTTGAAAAGTTCTTACAATTCCTTTATTATAAATTTTATGAGGAGGCCAACCAGTTATATCTAATCCATTATATTTTATTTTACCTTCTTCAGGTTTATATAAGCCTGCTATAGTATTTATTAAAGTTGTTTTTCCTGCTCCATTTGGACCTATAAGCATAGTTATAAATTTCTCTTCAATTTTCATATTTACTCCATCTAAAGCTATTAATCCTCCAAAACTTTTCTTTAAATTTTCAATTACTAAGATTTCACTCATTTCTCTCACCATAAAAAAAAGAAGGGAAGTAAAAATTTAATGCCATGTAATACTATCTGTAGCAAAGCTATATGTTGCTACATGTTTCCATTTATATTCTCCAGCTTCTTCAACAATTGCCCAAAGCTCATAGTCTGTAGGAGCTCTATCTCCTGCTTTATCAAGAGTTGTTAATCCGCTTGCTCCAAAGAAGCTATTTGCTATTATTGGTAATACTTTTTTAACAGCTTCACTATCATATTTTCCTACGCATAAAATTGAAAGAGCAATAAGCCAAGCAGCATCATAAGAATTATAAGCATATGTTTCAGGTTCTCTTCCAACTTTACTCATAATTTTATCCCTTAAATCAAGATATCTCTTTGATTTAGTAGGCGCAAATATTGTATTAAGGAATTTAGTTTTCACACTAAAGCTTGCCGACGTAGGATCTTTACGAATATCTTCAGATAAAGCAGTTCCATCACTACCAAACCATTTAACCTTTCCTAATACATCATATTCGGATGCTTGTTTAAGCAATATAGCAGCTTCTTCAAAAGCGATATCTAGCACTCCTACTTTATCAGCACCATATTTATTAACAAGTTCGCTTACTTTAGAATTTAATGTGCTAACTTCTGCAGAAAATTCTTTAGCATCAGGATCGTATCTTATTTCTGCTGCTACTTCTCCACCTAATTGTTTAAATCTATCAGCAGCAGCTTTATATAATCCATCTCCCCATGGGTCGCCTCTCCAAACTGCTACAATTGATCTTACACCACTATCATAAATTGCTCTAGCTATTGCTGGCCCTTGAGCTAAATCTGTTGGACAAAGTCTAAAAACAAAATCATCTTCAATAGCTAATTCTGGAGCAGTTGAAGATTGGCTAAGAATTAAAATCTTATTTGCATCAGCATAACCTTTAATATGTTTTACTTCAGAACTTGCCATAGGACCTATAACAAATTTTACGCCTTTAGCATTTAAACTAGTAAGTTTTTCTAAAGCTACCGCAGGTTTTACTTCACTATCTTCTACTAAAAGCTTTACAGTTGAAGGAATACCAAGATCTTTAAGAAAAGCATTTATTTCATCAATGGCTACTTCTATTGCAGCTTTATCATTTTCACCAAAAGAAGCTAATGGACCTGTCATTGGAAGAAGAGC
>CAZHGP010000084.1:0-2723 GCA_964532175.1 uncultured Nitrososphaeria archaeon | reverse complement strand
GCTGGAGGAGATTTTTTCACAACAACTATAGATGAGATTGAGAAATATACTCCTTAAACATTATATTTTATTAAGTATAATAATTCGTATCGGCAAAAGAGATCAGTAAGTTTTAGATTAGGTTGGCCCTATTTCAAGGACGCTTTAGAATAGCATCGCCTAAAATTCAAAACAGCAGGTTATTCTGCTCCATCTCATTGGTGTATGGAGGCTTAGCTGAATAAGAATTAATGGAATAGAAGAATTTGAGAATCTAAGAGAAACTATAATGAGAAATATTAGAGGCAGAAAACCAATAGCAGTAGAAACATATGCAGAAGAAAATATCAATCTAAAAATTCCTAATTAGGTAATTAATTAGAGAATTATTAGAAAAAAGTTCGCAAAAATGATAAAAAAATATCTCCAAATAGTTTATTCAGTATAATCGTAAAGATTTTTTTATACTGCTTCTTTTTTGTATATTTGAATTATAATTAGAAGCATTATTGCTAAATATATTAAGTGTACTATTATTCTAGCCCATTCTGGGCTTATAGAGTAACCAAACATTACTGCAAAAATTGATCCTATTATACCTTTATGATGTAATAGACTATCTTCTGGTATATTTAAAGAATAAGCAGGTTCAGCTAACCATCCTATGTGAACTCCAGTTTTTTCATAATATTCTAATAGTTCATGTACGCCATAGCCAGCCAATCCGCCAGCAAGAAGTATCAATAAAATACTGGTAAGATAAAAGAAATTTCGTAAATTAATTCTCATACCTGCTATGAATATACTATAAGATAATATAAAGGCTGCTATCATTCCAGCGATCATTCCAATAAACGTTGGTATAGCATCATCTAATAAGAATGGTGTTAAAAACAGAATGGTCTCAAATCCTTCTCTAAATACTATAATGAATGCAAAGGATATCAATCCAATAATTGTGCCTTTTGTTGTGACTATTTCAATATGTTTTTCTATTTCTTGCTTAATATATTTTCCTTTAATAGCCATCCAGTATATCATCGAGGATAATACCATAACAGCTAGAAAAGCAGCTAGAGCTTCAAATAATAATCGAGAAGTCTCAGTAAGAGTACCATATATAAACCATATAAAAGCTCCTAAGCTTAAACTGGTCAGTATAGCTAAATATACTCCATACCACACATAGCGTACTAACTTATTTCTATGAATTCTAATTAAATATGATAACATTATAGCTATTATAAATGCTGCTTCAAGCACTTCTCTAAATGTTATTAAATATTGACCTAAAATATCGCCCACCTTTTCTCCTTTCTATCAGAAAGAATATTATAACACCGTTATATAAGTTTTTACGCGTTTCTTTATTTTTCCATTATTTATTCGATATTTTATATAGGGATTTTTATTTTTCAATTATTATTCTATTATAAAAATTGTAAGCTTCTTCTTCATTATCTGCTCCCTCAATTATCATTATTCCACTTTTTAAAATACTTGCTGTTATTTTTGAGTTACTCTTAAATGTTACACCAAGATTAGCTTTAACATCAATATCATATCCATTATTTATTAGAAAATAATATACTTCATCTATATTTAAATCTAAATTTTCCTTCGGTGTTATAACAAAAACTCTTTTTCCTCTTCTACTACAACTTTCACTTATTAATTTATGTTTTAAAAGCATTGGAGGTTTTAATGGTTTTGAACTACATACCGGACAATTCTCTGATTTTAAAATTTTTAACTCTATAAATTTCATATCTTTAATATCACAATAAAGTAACTTATTCGCTAAACAAGGCTCTTCTCCAAGAATTATTCTTATTGCTTCAGCTACTTCAATACTAGCTATAATATTTAATATAGATGGATGGACACCCACTACAGCACACGTTGGCAATTCGCTATCATTAATGTTCCCTTGGAAACATTCTAAGCAAGGGGTCTTACCTGGTATTATTGTAGATATATTTCCAAAATTTCTTATAGCAGCACCAAAAATATAAGGTATTTTAAGCTTTAAACAAGCTCTATTTAAAGCATAACGAGGAGACATAGCATCTAATCCATCGATTACTACATCCATACCATCAATTATTTCTTCAGCATTATTTACATTTAGAGCTACCGGTAAAGGTTCTATTTCTATATTTGGATTTAATTTATGTAATTTTTTAGCTGCAATTTCAACTTTTGGATATCCTATAGAGTCTATATCGTAAAGATATTGTCTTTGTAAGTTTGAAAGTTCAACAACATCAAAATCAACTAGTCGTAAATAACCTATTCCCATAGCTGCTAATTGTAATGCTGCTGGACAACCAAGCCCGCCTAAACCAACTATACAAACTTTAGCATTTTTTAATTTCAATTGTCCATTATAACCTATTTCTGAAAGTACTATTTGCCGAGAATAAAACTCTAATTCTTCATCTGAAAGACTTTTTATTTTATTATCCAACATAAAACTCTTCTCTAAATAACATTGTTATAAAAATTTTTCAAATATATTAACTTTATAATAAAAATATGATCAATATTGATGCCTAAGAAATCGTTTTGAAAGTAAAAAACTTTCAATAGACAAATTGATTCTTTGATAATTTTTGTAATTTTGTAATAATATTTAACTAATTAAATATTTATTTTTAAATAAAAAGTTAATATATTTAACTATAATTTTCATTTATGAAGATATTTAAAAGCTGATAAAGCTGCCTTACATCCTTCACCTG
>CAZHGP010000083.1:0-2777 GCA_964532175.1 uncultured Nitrososphaeria archaeon | reverse complement strand
GCAATATATTTACCATTAATAGTCTATATGAATAATAAATATTTGCCTGAAGAAATAAAGCCTAATAAAATAATTTCAGCTTTATTGATAATATGGGGCATAGTAAACTTAATATTCACCATACTTTGGATAAGTGAAAATGTATTTAAAATAAAGATTTTATCTTAAAACCCTTTTTTCTTTTTTTTAAAAAAAGGTTTAAGAAATGATTAATGATGAGAATGAAAGAATATTTAATGCTACTAAAAAATACTTTTTAAAAGATTACTCTATTAAAATCGACGGGCCAATATATTATTTAACTACCCCTTATTGGGTTATTTCATATTGGGGAAAGAAATTCTTTATTAAACCTATTCTTAAAAAATTACTCATACTTAATATGAATGGATTGATAATGGATGATCAAGAAATTTTTGAGAAAGTTTCTATTGTTCCATTCATTCCATATCCTTCTAAACTTCATGTAGAAAATTTTAGAAGTGAGCTCAATGAACTAGAATATATCTATGATTTTTTCATGAAAAAACCTATTATTATTGGAAATATTAACCTTAATAATCTTAGCGAAAAATTTAAAGAATTAAATTGCTTAAAAGCTATTGAATTAATCGAAGAAATTAAAAATCAAAATGATGAAATAGCTAATGTTTTAAGAAAGTTAATTAATGTAAAAAGGAATATTATTAATATAATGGAGAATCTTTTAAATAGAAAAGATTCGCTTCTTTTAGAAAAATTTTATGAAGAAACATTAAATAATGAGAAACCTTTATTTCATGAACTTAAATCATTAATAGAAAATAGAATGATTTTAGTTAGGAAACTTAGAAAAATTTGTGAAGAGCATTTAGAAGAAATAGTAAAGGAAAGAAAATATAAAAAAATTTTAATCAAAAATCTTAAAGATGAAGTTGTAGCTCTTTTCAGATTTAACTCTTATATTAATAATAAATTAAAAGTATACGAAGTGATCTTAAAGAAATTGAATGAAATTAAACAGCAAATTAATAAACTTTATTTTAAAAAGCAAAATTAAATTTTAATTTTTCAATATAAATTTATCTAAAATTAATCTATGTCTAGTATGGATTTAACTAACTTCTCTTTTTCTTCTATATTTGCTAATCTCCTTATACCTATTTTTTGAGCTTCAGGAGAACCTGCTCCATGTAAGTCTGATAATAAATCTATACTTAAAGTCATATGTTCAATTAATCTTATAACTTTCATTCTATTGATAGTAGGTACTTCAGGTTTTCCTTTTAGATATTTTTCAATAAATTTTCCTATCTTCTCATTTTTTAAATCTTTTTCCGATGGCATTGTTGCAACTAATCCTCCAGCAACGTCTTGTGCTAATCTTGCTATTTCATAGCAATTCTTTGCCTCATTAAGTTTGCTTACATTTGCTAATAGATTATTAACAAAATATATTCCTGCTTCTGTTTTTCTAGATTCCACAGAACTAGCTATAGCACATGAATAAATTGTTTCTACTAAATGAACCATATCTGCTATTTTACTCTTTATATGTGACGCATCATCTACTCCATTGTATTTAGCAATAAGAGAAGTAGCTCCTATTAATACATCATTCATACCAGCTTTACATCCACCATGGGATTGTCTATGATACGCTGAAAAATACGTAACTATTTCCTCTGCAAATTCATATTCTTGATACATAAATACTCTATCCCATGGAACAAAAACATCATCAAATATCATAAGTGGGCTATGTTTGCCATACTTTATATTACCTACATCAATACCTTCAATTTCTCTAGTATCCATAGGGAATCTTCCATAAACATATATTATACCTTTTGTATTTGTAGGTATTGCAAATGCTATGGCGTATTTCTTATCGCTTTCTAGCATTCTACAGGTTGGCATAACTATCGCTTCATGTGCACATCCCGCTCCAGTTTGATGAGCCTTTGCTCCCCTTACTATTATTCCATCTCTCCTTTCTTCAACAACATGTAGGTATAAATCTGGATCACTTTGTTCACTTGGACGTTTAGATCTATCCCCTTTAACATCAGTCATACTTGCATGACAAGTTAAATCATTTTTTTGAATATAATCTATGAATTTCTTTAATCTATTATGATATTCTGTTCCATATTTTTTATCTATTTTATAAGTAGTAATAAATAATGCATTGATAGCATCCATTCCTAAGCATCTAACAAAACATGTTCCAGTTTTTTGTCCACAAAGTCTTAGCATCCTAACTTTTTTAACAAGGTCTTCTTGAGTAATGAATAAATGATTAAATCTATTTATTTTTTCATTATTTATAGAAGACTTAACAGTCATTAAATCTTCATATTCTGGATCATTTGCTAATTCATAAGTAATTGCAACAGAATGTATGGAAGGTTTAATTAATGGATGTTCCACTACATTTTCAATTTTTTCACCAAATGCATAAAACTCTGGATTAATTTTTCTTAAACTTTCAATATATTGTTTAGCTGTTTTAATAGCCATATACTTTCTTACCTCTTTTAAGAAATTCCTTAAAACTTATTTATTAAGTTTCTAGTAAGATTTTGCAGAATTTTTATTATATAAAGTGTTATCTGAAAGCTTTAAGTTTTATAATTTTTTTATTAAAAGTTAATTTAAGTAATAATTAATACTTTAATTTTAAAAATAAAATTAAAAAGTCTAATATATTATAGCTTGCTTTAGAAACTCTTGATTCTGATTAAAATATTTTATAAAGCGGATGATTTTTTGTTTTAGGTCTTATTCCATGCCAT
>CAZHGP010000082.1:0-2918 GCA_964532175.1 uncultured Nitrososphaeria archaeon | reverse complement strand
AAGAGGAGATAATATTGGAAGAAAAGAGAATAGAAGTAGGAAAAGTAATGCATTATTATTCAAAAATAGGTGTAGCTGTAGTAAGTTTAAATAATGAATTAAAAATAGGGGATGAAATATTAATAAGAGGAAAATCAACAGAGTTAAGACAAAAAGTTGAATCAATGCAAATAGAGCATAAAAATGTTGAAATTGCAAAAGCTGGGCAATCTATAGGTTTAAAAGTTAATGAAAAAGTAAGAGAGGGAGATATAGTTTATAAAATCCTAGCTTAAATAAACTTAGAAAATAATTTAAATAAATTCGATAAAAATTTATCTTAAATTATTAAATATTTAAAAGATACTTTTTTCGATATTTTTTAATTCAGGTGAGTAATATGCCAATTAAACATCAATGTTCTTTTTGTGGAAGAGAATTTCTTCATGGAGAAGGAATATTGTATGTTAGAAAAGATGGAATTATCCATTGGTTTTGCTCAAGAAAATGCAGAATTTATATGATTGAACATAAAAAGGATCCTAGAAAACTAAAATGGACAAAATATTATGGTAAAGCTACAAGAGGGTAATTAACAAATAAATTAATTTAAAATTATTTTGATTCTTTTTTAAGTTTTGAGATATTCTTAAATTTTTAATATATTTAATACTTAAATACTATTTTATTTTCTGTAATAAGGTGAGAGAACATTGCAAATAGCTGGTTTAGTCGGTAAGCCAAATTCTGGTAAATCAACTCTTTTTTCAGCTCTTACGCTTATTCCAGTTGAAATTGCTAATTTTCCGTTTACAACTATTAAGCCAAATAGAGGAATAGCTTATTTAACTTCTCCTTGTGTTTGTAAAGAATTTGGAGTTAAAGATAATCCTAAAAATTCTACTTGTAATAATGGTATTAGATTTATACCAATAGAAATAATAGATTGTCCAGGAATAATATATGATGCTCATAAAGGTAGAGGATTAGGTTTGCAATTTCTTGATGAAATTAGGCAAGCTGATGCTTTAATTGTTGTATGCGATGCTTCTGGATCAACAGATATAGATGGAAATATAATTTCTCCAGGAAAATTTGATCCAATTGAAGATATTAAAATGGTTGAAAGAGAATATGCTTATTGGATAAAAGAAATAATAAAAAGTGAATGGGATAAAATTATTAGAAGTGTAGAAGCAAGAAAATCGAATTTAACAGAATTGCTTGAGAAAAAACTTACAGGTTTAGGTATAAAAGCTGAACATATAGAAAAAGCATATGAATTATGCGGCTTAGATAATAAAAAACCATCAAATTGGAATGATGAAAATTTATTAGAATTTAGTAAAGCATTAAGAAAAATAGCTAAACCTTTTATTATAGCAGCTAATAAAATCGATATACCCATAGCAGAAGAAAATATTAAAAAATTAAAAGAATTAGGTTATCCAGTTATTCCTTGTAGTGCTGAAGCTGAAAGAATACTTAGATTAGCTGCTTCAAATAATTTAATTAGATACATTCCTGGAGATAGTAGCTTTAAAATAATTGATGAAAGTAAATTAAATCAAAAACAATTAAAAGTATTAAAAATGATTGATGAAAAAGTTTTAGCTAAATGGAATTCTACAGGAGTTCAACAATTAATAAATGAAACATATTTTAAAATACTTAAATATATTCCTGTATATCCAGTAGAAGATGTAGAAAAATTAACAGATCATAATGGAAATGTTTTACCAGATGTATACTTACTTCCTGATGGAAGCACGATTAAAGATTTAGCTTATAAAATTCATACAGAACTTGGTAAAGGTTTTCTTTATGGAATAGATGCAAGAACAAAAATGAGATTAAGCGATGATTATAAATTAAAATGGAATGACGTAGTATCTATAGTTTCTGCGATGGCTAGAGTTTAATATTCGCCCCATTCTCTTAAATAATATCCATCTTCTTTTTTAGAACCAAAACTTCTAATACCTTTTTCACGTAATTGTATTCTAAGTTCTTCTGCATATTCATGTGAAATTTCTCCCTTTTCTTCAAGATAAGATATAACTTCTTCTCCTTCTTTATCATTTTCACATCTTCTTAAATAATCTATAGCGCTTGGCATATATGTTTCATGTTTTTTCATTTCTTTAAAATTTTTTTCTCCTTCTTCTGTACGTATAGAATCTATTCTTAAACTCATTTTTTTCTTAATTATTTCTTTATATAAATTTGGAAATAATTTCTTAAATTCTTCTTCATCTATTTCATTCAATTCTTTTTTCCTCTACATTTTTCTGTATTTCTTCTTTTATAACTGGTTGCTTATAAGCTTCTTCTGGAATTTTTAAAACTTTTGATTTAATTACTCCAAGATGTTTTATTGAAGCAATTTTTCTAACCTCATTATAAATATCTGATGCAACTTTATCTAATACTAATTCTTGTGCAAATTGATCTAAACTCATATTAGAAGCTTTTTCTTCAACTATTTTTTTCATTATATTTCTAATTCTTTTATTTTTCCATGATCTACTTCTTCCAGCTATAAAAGCTGTTATTGTTAATCTTAATTTGTATTTATCTTTAGTTTCTATATCAAATATTCCATCAATTCTAGTAGTTCCTCTTCTAATTAAACTTCTTAAATACTCTCTACCATATTCATGCCCATAAAAAACTGTTTCAGCTATACTATCAGTAACTCTAACTATTCTAAATTTTAAAAGTAAGTATTGTTTAGAAAAATCATCAGTAATAGCGTATAGACTAGTTCTTATAGTTCTATTTATTGCATTTTCATTTTCTGATACTAAAGTTTCACCTATTTCTCTTGAGCCAAAATATGGTGGAGCAAGTATTGTTAATATTTTCTTTTCCTTTTTTTCTTTACTCGACATTTTTATCTCAACTTTTTAAAAACTATATATTTTTAGCTATTTTTA
>CAZHGP010000081.1:0-2973 GCA_964532175.1 uncultured Nitrososphaeria archaeon | reverse complement strand
AAAATTAAAATTATGTTGTTTATTTTAATAAAAACTAAAACTTAAATAGACAAATTAATACGATGTTTAAATGCTTAATTGATTAAAAATGAATTCAAGAGAAAGAGTTTTGAGAACATTAGAGCATAAAGAACCAGATAGAGTACCTATTAATTTTTGAGAGTAATGTGCACTTAAATTGCTATAAAATCTTATGAAAATTAAGGGGCTTTCTTAGAATAAATAATGAGAAATAAAAATAGCTAATATAAATGAGCAAACTTTTTTTCCTAATGAAAATTTCTTAAATCATTTAATGTAGATGTTTGTGGAGTTTTTCTTGATCTTCCTTTACCTATTATAGAAGAGAAGGAATGATGGTTATTATTTTATAGATATAATAGGGTTAAACAAAAGACGCCAAAAGTTGGAGGTTATTATTTTGATGCTATTTCTCGCTTCCTTCAAAACACTACTATTAAAGATTGAAACAGTGAAAAAGTATAGTCAATATCCAATAAAAATGTAAATTAGAATGAAAATAAAAATTTATATATTTAATCTGTAATAACTACTAAATAAAATGAAAGAAGAATTTGTATTTTTTCTAAATAGAAATGAAAGAATAGCTGGAATGCTTCATATTCCTGAAAAAACTCCAGCGCCTGCAATAATTTTTTGTCATGGATTTACTGGAAATAGGATAGAAAGTCATAGATTATTTGTTCATGCAGCGAGGGAAATGTGTAAAAAAGGTTTTGTTATACTTAGATTTGATTTCCGTGGCTCAGGTGAGAGTGATGGTTTATTTGAAAATGTAACAATTTCTGAAGAAATAAGTGATTTGAAAACTGCAATAGATTGGCTTTATAATAGGGAAGAAATATTAAATGATAAAATAGGTGTTATAGGTCTTAGCTTAGGTGGTGTAATAGCAATTTTAACAGCATCTGAAGATGAAAGAATTAAAGCAATTTGTACATGGAGTACACCAGCAGACCTTAAAGATCCAGAGTTTCAATATACTGCTAAAAATATATTTGGTGAAGAGAAAATTGAGAAATTAATAGAAAAAGAATATATCGATTTACCCTCAGGAGATCGTATTGGAAGAAATTTTTTAATAGATGCTTTTAAATACGATATTCTAAAAAGTATCGAGAAAATATCTCCTAGACCAATTTTAATAATTCATGGCACTAAGGATCAATTGGTTCCAGTTTCTCATGCAGAAAAATTGTTTGAAAAAGCAAGAGATCCTAAGAAGAAAATTCTTATTGAAAATGCTGACCATACATTCAATAAATGGGATTGGCAATGGCAAGTCATTAATTATACGATAGAATGGTTTGAAAAAAATTTAAGATAAATAATTTTCAGATTCCTCATTAAATATTAATTCATAGAAAAAGCTTCTCTAAAAAAGTGGCAAATTGATATGTAATATTACCTTGAAATTTATTTTCTATTAATAATTTGAAAGAAAAAGTTATAATATAGAATAAACATTTCTTATGCTATGATTATAGCCGCGTCTTTTGTATTTATAAATATGATGATATTTTTTACGCATATTTTTCAAAATGGTGGATTTGGTATAGAATCTACTTTTCAAAGAAAGCTACATACATTCTATGCTAGAATAGAACCTTTTGTAGTAAGAACAATAGATAAAATGTTAAAAAATAGATTTTTAAAAGGTAATAAAATTGGGCGTTCCTTCTTAAAATTTACAGGAAAAATGCTTTGGTTTCTTCCACATGGTGTAGTAATAGATCATGAAGCAGCAATTAGATTAATTGATAACATTCCTAAAGATGATAACTTACATATTGCAATCGGTCCATGCGTATGCAAGAAGGCTATTGGAGTAAATAAAGAACCATACGTTACAGATATGGTTATAATGTATGGTGCACAAGCTTATAAATCTGCACATCCAGAAGAATATAAATACATTAGCCCTGAAGAAGCTAAAGCTCTTTTAGCAAATTTTAGAGAGAATAATTTAATTCATGAAGTATTTGCTTGTTTTAAATCTAAGTCTTGGACATTTGTTATTTGCAATTGTGATGCAAACTATTGTATACCAACAAGAAGCAAGCTTATTGCTGGAGAAGGAGTATATGCAGGTCCATTATATGCTGTTGTAGATCCTGAAAAATGTGAAGGGCTTGAAAAATGTGGAATATGTAAAAATGTTTGTCCATTTGATGCTATAAAAGAGGATTCATCAGGAAAAGCATTTGTTATTAAAGAAAAATGCATGGGTTGCTCACTTTGCTTTTTCAATTGCCCAAATAAAGCACGTAGAATGATTCCTAGAGAAAATTATGATCCAAAGTTTTTACCAATAGAATATACGCATCCAAATCTATGCGATCTTTATAAAAAATAGAAAACTTTTTATATTCTGGTTAGGTATATAATATTAAAGAAGTGGTAAAAAGGTGACAATAAATTTAGTATCTTTAATTGTAAATATTATAGTTAGCGTGATTATAGTTTCACCAGTACTTTGGATATCTGGAAGGTCTCTTGTTGGTAAAGAAAAAGCAAAATTTACTGATGCTATATGGATAGTTGTTATTGGAATTATAGCTGGTACATTAATTGGGGCATTCCTTTCAGGTATTGTTGGAACAATTGTTTTAATAATAATATGGCTTGCTTTAGTAAAGCATTTCTTTGATTGTGGATGGTTACAAGCATTAGCAATTAGTATAATAGCAGCAATAATTTTCGTTGTGATAGTCATAATATTAGGCCTTATTGGAATAGCAATTTTAAGCACACTTATCTAAAAATACTATAAGAAAAACTTAATGCTAACTCTCTTTTTTTAAGTAGTCGTATTGCTAAAAGATATTATTTAAAGAGTAATTATTTTATTATATTTTTTCAGTTTTTCTTACTCTATACTCAGCTTTTTCTTCTTTTTCTTCAAGACTCTTTTCTATCCAACGAATGCTATTTAAATAATGGATCGCTAAT
>CAZHGP010000080.1:0-3015 GCA_964532175.1 uncultured Nitrososphaeria archaeon | reverse complement strand
ATTTCTACACCATCTTTCTCAGCAGAAATATCATATGCTGTCCCATTCGATTCGCATGGAACAAGCGCAAATATTGCTTTTCCATAAATATCTGTTATTTCAGATATATCAGCAAGTTTAATTATCGCATTTGAAATAGGCCTAGCTTTAGTATCAATAATAGTCAATGCGATATCAAATACATTCGTAACTATTTGTCCATTTTCCTTTAATCTTATAAGTTCAGATGTTACTTCAGCTACCTTAACCTTTTTCCCATAGTTTTCCCATTCGACTATTATCGTATATAATCCACTAGGCAATGCTGATAAACTGAGTATAGCATTAGTAGTTTTCATTTTTATTATAGAACCATTTGGATGCTTAATGAAAACTTCTGCATTATAAAGAGGACGTTTATTATATGAATCCATTATTTTTAATAAAATGTCATAAATAGCTAATTCAATTTTTTCAACTACATTTCCTCTATTAACAGCAATACTTTTTACACCAACTAATATATTTTGCCAATAGGCATATACTATATATGTTCCAGGAGTAACTTTTTCAAGATAGATTGTTCCATTAATAGATTTTAATTTGATTTTTTCACCTTGAGGAGTTATAATTATTAAATCAATTATTAAGTTGTTGTTTTTTGGAACAGTAAAGCATAATCCAATTTCATGGAATATAAAAGAAAAAATTATAATTCCTAAAAGAATCTTTAAAGATATTTTATACATTCTAAAATAAAAAATATACATAGTATTATTTAAATTTTTACAAAAAATATATAAGTATTTTTTATATAATGCAATATTTTTTAAAAAAATATTAAAAAATAACTAATTAAAACAATCACTAAAAATATTTGTATTTTACTTTGTTTTTTCTAATATTTAATTTTAGCTGATAAGAAAATGCAATAATAAAGATTTAAGTATTAGGAAAAGAAAATAAAGTTTAAGATGAAAAATATGTCAAAAGAAAAACTTTTAGAAATTAGAAAATATTTATCACAAGCATTATTATTAATAGATGAATTATTAAGCAAAGAGACTGCACTTCCTAAAATTGAATTAAAAGAAAAAGAAGAAATTGAAGAAATTCCATGGAAAAAACTTGGAAGATGGGAATATGCTTATATACATAATTTTCCACCAAGTTTTATTCAACAACTTAAAGATAAAGGATATTTATCAAAAGATGGATATGTATATAAATTAAAGAAAGATAAATATGGAATAACTGTAATAAGAAAGAAAGTAATAGAAAAATTTTAAAATTACTTTTTAATTAAAATTAAGTTTTGCCCCTTTCTTTATTATTTTTAGAATAATTTAAAATATTGATTTTTATATTATAGATTTAAAGTTAGTATTAATTATTTACTTTTTCTTTAATTCTTCTTCTTCCACGTCTTCTATTCCATTTTCAGTTATTTTAAATATTGCTTCTCCTTCTGGTAAGTATGGACTTACAGTTAATCTAGCTATTCTAATATTTTTTCCAACAGATTTTCTTAAAAATATTCTCGTATGACTTGTATGTCCTACGATATGCCCCCCTATTGGTGATACTGCAAATGGTGAAAAGAATTCATCTGGTTTAGCCATTACTTGGTTTGTTATTACTGCAGCTGCATTAAATGCTCTTGCAAGTCTTACTAATTTATGTAAATGCTTATTTAATTTTTGTTGTCTTATTGCTAATGTTTCTCTTCCAATATATTCACTTCTAAAATGTGCTGTTAAAGAATCTATAATTATTAATCTTATATTATTTTTCTTAATTATTTCATCACATTTCTCAAGCAGAAGAACTTGATGATCACTATTATAGGCTTCTGCATAGATTATTCTACTTGCAACTTCATCCGGATCTAAATTTAAATGCTTAGCCATTTGGTATATTCTTTCCGTTCTAAAAGTATTTTCTGTATCTATATAAAGTGCAGCACCATTTAATCCACCTCTTTCTGGTGGAAGTTGAACATTTACAGCTAATTGATGACATAATTGACTTTTACCAGAGCCAAATTCTCCATAAAATTCTGTAATACTTTGCGTTTCAACTCCTCCAGCCATTAAACTATCAAGCATTTTACTACCAGTAGTAATTCTACCAATAGAAGATTTAAGAGATGATAATTCTTTAGCTGTTACGAAAGATATTTCAATAGCTTCTCTTGCAGCTGAAATTATTTCAGCTGCTTTTTTATCACCTATGCCAGCGGCAGCAAGCTCAGAAACGGTAGCAGTTGCGAGAGATTCGATAGTATGGTAACCAATTTCTCTAAGTTTTTCAGCAGTAGCTTCTCCAACACCTGGCAAATCTTCTAAATAAACATATTTACGCTCCTTAGAAGAACTACTTTTCTCCTTCATGGCTCTAAATATAAATTACTATTTCTAGTATATAAACATGAATATTTTATAACTATTTTTTTAGAAAATAGAACCTTCATAAATATCTTTCAGCACGATTGGAAAAGCTTTTTATATAGGTGTATTTTTAATGAAATGAATAAATGGAAAACTTTATAGAACAATTAAATCAAGCAAAGAATTTCAACGATATATTTAGAATTGTAAAGAAAGTAGTTCAAATTAAGTTAGGAGAACATAGGTCAGGACTATCTTTAATATTACTTGAATTACCAAGTTATATAGGGGCATATCATCAAATAGGTTCTAATTCTATTGTAATGAATAAAACAATTTTAAATGCTATGGCTTTATTAACTAAATCTAAAGTAGAATATAATTCCTATATTTTTAATATACTTCTTCATGAATATCTTCATAGTTTAGGTCATATTCGAGAAGAAGAAGTAAGTTTTCTTGTAAAAGAAATAACAGAATTTGCTTTTGGTCAAGATCATATTGCAACAAAAATGGCGACTAACCCTCTTTTTAAACTTTATCCAGAATTAACTTATTTAGGCTTTAAAAAATCTGGAGATATAGAAATAGTAAAAGATTTTGATATGGATAATGCAACTTATATTAAATAATTTTTAGAATAATC
>CAZHGP010000079.1:0-3032 GCA_964532175.1 uncultured Nitrososphaeria archaeon | reverse complement strand
CAAGCTTGGAATATAGACAACCTCCAGAAAGAGAGGCTAAACTATGGTAGGAAGCGTTTTCGCCATATCTGCTTTGGTGAAAAATTTTAGATTAAATTTTCAAATTTTCTCTAAACTTTTACTTTTTATTAAAAAACAGAAATTGATGAAAAAATTTAGCTTTTTAATTTTAATATAAATTCAGGTATGTCTTCTTCATCTAAAATAATAACATTTTTTGGATATTTTCTATGTGGTTTGCCAGCTTTTATTTCAATTTTTAAATCTCCAGCGATACAATCAATCTCAAAATTATTACGGTAATAATAAATTTCTTTGAATTTTCTAAATAAATGTTCTTGTATAATATTTTCATAAATTACTGAATCTAAAAATTTTTCTTTTGTCCAAAAAGAAATAGCATGTAAGATAAAAGGATCTCTAAAGAAAATTTTCTTCTCTTTCTTAAAACTTATTTTTTTATTTTCTTTCCAATAAGCTAATTTTAAAATAAATAAATTTTCAAAATTTTCTAAATATTCAGCTACTGTTTTATAACTTATTCCAATATCACTAGCTATGGATTGATAAGAAAGTGCAGATGGCAGCTTATTTAAAAGACTTGAAAATATTTGATAAGAAGTTCTTAAACTTAAGCCAATTTTTAATATATCACTCTCTAATGCTTTTATCCATTCACTATAAAAATTTTCTCGATAATTTAAGGAAGCAGGAAAGCCTCCATATTTTTTATAAATTTTAAATGCTTCTTTTATTTCACTAATTTTCTTTAAATTTAAAATATTAATCAATTCACTAAAAGAAAGTGGCATGACTTCTATTATTTTACCTTTTCCAATTCTTCCAGGAAAAAGTTCAGCTTGTTTCTTTAATTTTAAACTCATTGAGCCTGAAACAATTATAGAAGATTTTTTAAAAACTCCTGCATCAATTAAACCTTTTAAAGGTTTCCACCAATTTTCTAAGCTTGTTACTTCATCTATAAATATGAAATTGAAATCTTTTTTTGAAATTAAAATAAGAGTTTCTTGAAATTTTTCTATATCTGGAAAAAGTTCAGTATTTAAATAAACAATTTTATCTTCTTTAATACCATTATCTATTAATTTTTTTATTAATAATTTTATTCCTGTAGTTTTTCCAACTTGTCTAGGGCCAATGATAAAATTTAAACTAAATGCTTTTAATGAAATATCATTTAACCATTTTGGTATCCATTTTATTTTTTGTATTTCCCATTTTTCTAAATCATTATCTTTTTCTTTAAACCACCATGGATTTAATATTTCTAGAGCCTCTTTCATATTTAGAATTTATAATTCTAATACTTTATAAATATTTAGAATTTATAATTCTATATAGATAATTACTTTGGATATAAATACTTGAAGAAAACAAAAATATTCATATGTAAAAAATGTAGAGACAAAGATTTTGCTTAAAAGAAGCTAAAGTTCTATAATATGCTCCCAATGAACTCAGAGAAAGAAGAATAATGAAACTTAAGGATTAAGTATGGATTTGTATAGAATCCATACTTAGTTCAAAACCCTTAATAGAGATCATTAAAAAGATACAAAATTTTGATTTTTAAAAAATGCCTTAAAATATTCAGTACAAGAAAAGTTTATATTCCCATATCTTCTTTTAATTTTAGTGTTATTAGATGAATGAAGTATCTCTAGAAACAATATATAGAGAAGTGAAGGATCTTAGGATGCTTATAGAATCTCTTGCTGAAACAATCGAAGTGCTTAGTAATCCTAAGGAGCTTAAAGGAATTCGTAGAGGGTTAATGGATGTTAAGAAAGGCAGAGTTAGAAGCTGGAATGAATTTGAACAAGAATTAAAGAAGGAGGGCAAACTTTAGCAAATGCGATATGAAATTGAAGTAACAAAACATTTTGAAAGATTATTAAGAAAACTTGATATAGAGATTATAAAGAGAATAAGAGATAAAATCTTAGAACTAAAAACTGATCCATACGCTAATAAGCCACTAGTAGGCCAATTATCGGGTCTAAGAAGTATGAGAGTTGGAGATTGTAGAATATTGTACATGATGATGAAGAAAAAAAGTTATCCTAGTTCATGTAGAACATAGACGTGTAGTTTATAGATAATTATTTGATGATATAGATTCTGAAGTTTTTAAGCTGGTTTTTTAGCATCTTATTAGTAGGATTTGAGTTGGATTCTAAATAAAGAGTTATTACAGTTATAGTTGTATTTATTTTACATTATTTCAATTTATAAACAATGGAAGAATTATTGAGTTATTTTCAGAATTTTTAATCTAATCAAAGATAGGAAGAGAGAAGATTATTTAAAGGAAATTTTTACCATTCTCTATTTTAGGCACTATCCATAAGGAAACATATAGGGAAAAGCAGTTTGCTATAGAATACTCATAAAGCTAAATGATAAAATCTCACTCGTGAACAAACTTAATATTATATTATTGATGCTTTTTGAACATTTTAATTAAAATTGCTATAAATAATATTATAGAAATAATTAATCCTTCGCTTGTAAATAATGGAGCATCTAATCTTGAAATTGGATGAAAATCAAGAGGATTTTTAACTATTTTCATGTCATAAGTAAAACCTAATGAGCTATTAATATGAGCTATAAAATCTACTTTAATCCATAATGAATAATTATATAAAGGCCATAAAATTGGAGTATATCCAGAAAATAAATCTAAAATTAAATGTGAAAATATTCCTATAAATCCTAATAAAATATAATCTTGAAATTTTTGTTTTTTATGAGTTGCCCATAATAAAATTATTGTTACAATTAATAATACAATTATAGAATGAGAAAATGATCTATGTATAAGGAATAAAGCATCTAAATCTGGCAAAAGAGATAATAAGGAAATAAGTAAAGCTTTTCTAAATTTAATATTAATAAGAATTAATGCTGCAAATAAAATAGTAAAATGGATTAATGGTTCCATATGATTACCTTATTTTATTTATTAATCATTATTTTAATTTTTAAATTGTTTAAAACTTCTTTAT
>CAZHGP010000078.1:0-3050 GCA_964532175.1 uncultured Nitrososphaeria archaeon | reverse complement strand
TTAAGTATTATTTTCATATTAATGATTAAAATTGAGCTTATGGCCATATATTTTTTCTCTTCCACCTTCATACGAAAGAGTAGAAGTTATGAAAACATTATTTAAATCTGAAGCAGCATTAAAAATTTTAAAATTTATGAAAAGAGATGAAAAAAATTATCAAAGTGAAATTATTAAAAAACTAAATTTTTCTAATAAAACAATTATTAATCAATTAAAGAAAATGGTAAAAATGGGTATTTTAGAAGAATATGAAGAGAAAATTGTTAAAGAAGATGTAGCATATTGGGTTAAGTGGTATAAATTAACAGATGTAGGAAAATGGCTTCATTATTTTTTAATAAATGAAAAAGAAATTGATAAAAAAGAATTTGTAAAAATTTTAAATGAACTTACATATTTTTATTCGCTTGGATTAAAATATTTTTGTAAAAATTTTAGAATTCCATTAGAAAAATTTTATGAAAATATTGAATATTCTTGGATAGAAGATTATTTAATTAAAGAAAAAAATAAAATAGCTGATGTAATAGTATTTGGAACAAGTTCTGTAGATTTTATTTTGTATTTTAATAAAATTGGAAATGAAAGATTTTATTCAGAAAATTTGGAAATTAGACCTGGTGGAGCTGGAGCAAATGTTGCAGCATTTCTTTCAAAGCTTGGATTAAAAACAGCTTTAGCTACAAAAATGGGAATAGATAATTTTACAAGATTTTTAATTGAAGATTTATTAAAAAGAAAAGTTATTTGTAGAAACGTTTTAATAGATAGAAAATTAAAAAACCCTATATCAATTATTTTTTTATCTAAAAATGGAAATAAAAAAATCATTTATATTAATGGAAAAGATAGAGCATTATCTATCACTCCTGAAGAAATAGATTGGGATTTAGTTAAAAAAGCTAAAGCAATAGTTATTTGTGAAAGCTTTATAGAAGTAGTTGAAGAATTAATTAAATATAGTTTAAAGAATAATTTAAAAATTTTTTATAGACCATCTTATCCACAAATTATTACAAATACTGAAAAAATAATCGATTTATGCAAATATGTTGATGTTCTAATATTAGGCGAAGAAGAAAAAGAAGAAATAGAAAAGAAAGGATATGATATTAAAGAATTATGTAAAAATACCATAATTACACGTGGAGCAAAAGAATGTATCATTTATGAAAATAAAGAAAAGCATTTAATAAAAGCAATGGAAATAAAAGTGAAGGAAGATTTGTGCGGAAAAGATGCTTTTACAGCTGGATTTATTTCAGCTTTTTTAGAAGGAAAAAATATTAAAGAATCTACTCTTCAAGGAATTTATGCAGCTGCAATAACAATTTCTAGAGGAGGATGTAGAGAAGGAATGCCAAATAAAGAAGAATTAATAGAGTTTTCGAAGGTGAGTTTTTAATGATTTTTAAAAATTCCATAAATGCAAGAGAAGGAGATTTTATAGAAACAATTGATAATTTAATATTTGATGTAAAAGGATTGATGCATCCTCCAGATAGAGTTTTTGCGTATGTAAGATATATAGAAGACCCTAACGGTGATAGAGAAAGAAGTGGAAAAAAATATAAAAAAATATATTCTTTAAATGAAAGAGATTCTTTTTTAAGAAAGAATTATCCACAATATCTCTATTTTGATCCATATTTAAATAGAATTATAGAAAGTGTTCCTTTAACAAATATTTCTAAACATTATAAACCTATAGAAAGATTAAAAGAGATCTATCGAAAATTTCCCATTTTAGATAAAATTGAAAAAGAAGCAATGGAAATGGTTTTACTTTTAATCGAAGAAGCTAATATATCGTTAAGTAATATAGGTATATCAGGATCAATTTTAGTAAATCTATATAATAATTTTTCAGATATAGATTTAGTAATATATGGAAAAGAAAATTGTTTTAAAGTTTATAATACATTAAATGAAATTATTGGAAAAAATATTTTTATTAAAAGATATTCTATTGAAGATTTAAAGAAGTTATATGATTTTCGTGTAAAAGATACAAATATTTCTTTTGAAGATTTCTTAAAAGTTGAAAAAAGAAAAGTTTTTCAAGGAAAATTTAAGAATAGAGATTATTTCATAAGGTTTATTAAAGAATTTGAAGAAGTTAATGAAAAATATGGAGATAAAACTTTTATACCCATGGGATATACATGTATAAAAGCAAAAATTATAGATGATAGTAATTCTATTTTTACTCCTTGTTGTTACATAATAGATGAAATTGAGTATATGGATAATTTGAATTATAAACCATTAAAGCAAATAATTTCATATAGAGGCAGATTTTGTGAACAAGCTAAAATAGGGGAAGAAATTATTGCACAAGGAAGAATAGAGAAAGTTTCTTTAAAAAATGAAGAATATTATCAATTAGTTATAGGTGAAAATATAAAAGATTTTATGATTTTAAAATAAATATAGTTAAGAATGTACAAAATAAATCATATGCCTAATAGCAAACTCTTTTCCCATTTTTATGAAATAATTAGTATTTCTATTTTATGGAATTGATTTATTAGAAATTAAATAATAAGAAGCTTAGATTGTAGTGAGTTGGAAGTTTTTCGCGTAATTTTTTTAAGAATAAAGAATATGTAAGCTTTCTGAATTGAAAAAATAATGAAAGAACTAATAAAAGTTCTAGAGAAAGAGTATTTAAACATTTTTCTTTTTTATATAATCAATCTTTACAAAAAAGAAAAAAAGCTTTTTAGCATTTGCTTAATTTTAATTCATAGTCTATTAATAAAAGTTTATAATAAATGTTTAATAATATTTAAAATAGGTGTCCGGAATGGAGTATCGAATAGAATATGATTCTGTAGCTGATGCACTATATATAAGAGTTAGAGATGAAGAAGTATTTGATTCTTTAGAGATAAATGAGAATGTTATTATTGATCTTAATAAGAAACATGAAATTATTGGTATGGAAATTCTGAATTTTTCTAAAACTAAGATAAACCTTAATGAGATAATTACTAAGGGTATTGAAACTACCGTGAAAATTACTTGAAAATAATTTATACAAT
>CAZHGP010000077.1:0-3193 GCA_964532175.1 uncultured Nitrososphaeria archaeon | reverse complement strand
GAAGAAGAAATTTTAAAGGAGTTGAATTATATGCCTTGTTGGATTATTGCTTCAAAAAAACTTGGAATAGAATTGCCTGAAATGAGTGAAGAAGAGGGGTTTGAAATTGAAAAAGAAATAATGCTTGAATTGAATGCTGATACGCATGAAGAACTAATGGCAATAATAGAAAAATTATTAAACAATAATCCTGATTATCTTGAAGAAATCATAAGAAATGCAATAATTAAAGTTTTAAGAAGGAAAAAAAGAAAAATAAGCGAGCTTATTTAATTTTGGAATTTTTCAATAAAAATTTTAAAATCATATTAAAAAATTTCTCTTTTTCATAAGAAAAAAGCTTTTTATTTCATTAATTTTTCTTTTTTTAAAGATGTATGATTTAATTGTTTTAGGATATTTATCTCATGATATTATTATTGATCCTCAAGGAAGAAAATTCGAATCCTTAGGTGGAACAACTGCTTATGCTTCTATTATGGCATCTAATTTAAATGCTAAAGTTGGAATAGTATCTATAGTTGGAAAAGATTTTAAAAAGGAATACATGGAAATACTTGAAAAATCTGGAATTGATTTAAAAGGTTTAAAAATTAAAGGTGAGAAAACTACTTCATTTATGAATTGTTATGATATAAATGGAAAAAGAACTCAATATTTATTAAGTAAAGCAGAAAATATTAATTTAGAAGATATTCCAAAAGAATATTTTAATGCAAAATGCTTTCATTTTGGACCATTATTTAATGAAATATCATATGATATTGCAAAAGTATTAAATAAAGAAAAAATATTAACTTCAATCGATCCTCAAGGTTATTGTAGAAGAAAAATTAATGAAAATAAAATTGAGCAATGTGTATGGAAAGATGCCAAAAAAGTATTAAAATTATTTAATATTTATAGATCTGATGATATTGAAGCAAGTTTTATAGTAAATGAAAAAGATCCTATAAAAGCTATTAAAAAAATAAAAAATCTTGGCCCAGAAATAGTTATAGTAACAATGGAAAGAAGAGGTTCGATTCTTTATTATGAAAATAAAATTGTTAAAATTCCTGCAATTCCACTAAGGAAACTTGTTGACGCTACTGGAGCAGGAGATACATATATAGCTAGCTTTTTAATAGAATATATTAAAAATAAAGATCCAATAAAATCAGCTTTATTTGCTTCTTGTGCAGCTTCATTAAAAATTGAAACAATTGGATTATCTAACCTTCCTAAAAGAGAGATGATTGAAGAAAGACTTAGAATAGCAAATCCAAAAATAGAATTTATTTCTGAATAATTTTAAAAAATAAAATCATATTTATTCTTTCTAAAAAATTCTTTTAATTTCTGAAATTTTATCAAAATCAATATCATTAGAATAAATCTCATTTATACCAAGTCTTTTCATTTGAACTGCTATTATTGCATCATCCCAACTTTTCCAACCAATTTCTTTACAAATCTCCATAGCTTGAATAATATCTTGGAAAGTTGTTTCTATTTTTATCAAATTTGGACAAGAACGTAAAAATGAAAGAAAAGTATGTATAACTTCTGCTTTCCCTTTCCATTTAAGATAACTACAAACTTGGATTATTACTATAGTTGATATAACTGCTTCTTCACCTTTCTCTATTTTTTCAAGAATTTTTGATGCTTTATCGCCATATTGAGGGTCATTTGCCATATGATATATGAATATATTGGAATCGATAAATTTCAAAAAAAGTTACACCTTTCCAGGTGCTTCTTCAATTTCTTCAAGGTTAACTTTAATTGGGCTAATAATACCTTTAAGATCTTTTGCTTTAACAACTTCTTTAGGTTTTAGTATTATCATTCCATTTTCAATTAAAAGCTCTAATTTATCACCTTCTCTAAGAGCTAAAGCCTTGCGAACTTCTAAAGGTAAAGTTATTCTACCTTTTTCTCTAACTATAATTTCCAAAAAATCCCACCATAAAGATACACAAAAAAGTGGGATATAAACTTTTCCACAGACTCTAAAAAACTATTTTTAATTTTTTTTCCCTTAATTAAAATTAAAAGTTAGAATACTAAAGTAGTCTTATGTATTAAAAGAAAAAATAAGTTTTAAGTTATTTAATGTGCAGAAGTTTTCAATAGGGTCGCTTAAATTTATATGTTTTTTAAATTATGATTTTACAATGTTATCATATTTTACTTAGTATATCTAAAAATACTTATATTTTAATTTAGAAATGTAGAATGTTAAAAAATGGAGTAGTATTTTCTTAAATAAATACTATCTTAGGTGAATTAAATGTTTAATTTTAAGAAGGAACAAAAAATTTTTAAAATTGGAAATGTAGAAATAGGTGGAAAACCAGGAGAATTGCCTACAGTTTTAATAGGAACAATATTTTATGAGGGACATAGCATTGTTAGTAATGCTGAAGAAGGAATTTTTGATAAAATAAAAGCTGAAGAATTAATTAATAAACAAGAAGAATTTTCTGAAAAAACTGGTTGCCCATCAATGATAGATGTTGTAGGATTGACATCTAATGCTATGATAAAATACATAGATTTTGTTTCTGAAAAAACTAATTCACCAATACTTATAGATAGTAGTTTTGCGGAAATTAAAATAGCTGGTATAAAACATTGTGCAGAAATAGGTTTATTGGATAGAATAGTTTATAATTCTATTTCACATAATGTAAAAAATGAAGAATTAAATGCTTTAAAAGAATTAGGAGTAAAATCAGCAATTATATTAGCATTTAATCCAAGAGATGTAAGAGCAAGTGGGAAACTTTCTCTTTTAATTGGAGAAAAAGGAAATGGATTACTTAAGAAAGTTGAAGAAAGTGGTATAGAGAAACCTTTAATAGATGTAGCTATATTGGATGTTCCAAGTATAGGAATTTCATTAGAAGCAATAAATTTAATTAAAAATGAAACAGGTTTACCATGTGGTGGAGCTCCATTAAATGCAGTATTAGAATGGAAAAAAGTTGTTGAATTAGGAGATTTAGCTAAAAATCTTTGTTCAGGAGGAGCTTTAGCAGCACTTCAATGTGCTGGTGCAAATTTTATATTATATGGACCAATAGAAAAATCAAAAATAGCTTTTCCTGTAGCAGCAATGATTGATGCTATAATAGCTTATGAAAATAGATGGCATGGAATAAGACCTAAAACAAAAAATCATCCGCTTTATAAAATATTTTAA
>CAZHGP010000076.1:0-3471 GCA_964532175.1 uncultured Nitrososphaeria archaeon | reverse complement strand
TTATGACAATGAACTTCTATTGGAACTGAAACAATATTTTTAATAATAGAAACTAAATGTTTCATGAAACTTGGAGTTGCAACTCCAAGCGTATCAACTATTCTTGCACAATTTACACCATTTTCAACAACTATTTTAAAAACTTTCTTTAAAAATTCTATATCAGTTCTAGTAGAATCTTCAGCACTATATGTAACATACAATCCATGTTCTTTTGCATAAGTAACGCATTCTATTGCTCTTCTTAAATATTCTTCACGATCTATTTTAAGCTTATATTTTAAATGTATATCAGAAGGTGGGAAACTCATTACTACTCCATAGCAATCACAATCGATTACAGCATCTATATCAGATTTAACAGCTCTTGCAAATCCAAAAATTTTTGAATCAAGTTTAGCTTTAACAATAGATTTAACAGCTTCAAATTCACTTTTAGAAGATGCTGGAAAACCAGCTTCAATTCTTTGAATACCTATTTCAGATAAATATTTAGCAATAGAGACTTTATCTTCTATACTAAAAACAACTCCAGGTGTTTGTTCTCCTTCTCTTAAAGTTGTATCATCAATTATTATTTCTTTCAAAGGCTTAATATCAACTCCAGCTTTTTTAAAAATATCGCTTATGTTAAAAGCTATCGTGGTTCCAGCTCAAACCACCTCAACTTTTTTAATTAAAAACAAAAAATCTATTTATAAACTTTTCGTTTTAAATCAATTATTGAATGAAAACTTATTAAAATGATGTATTTTGTTAAAAATATAAATATTTTTTAAATTCAAATACCATTTTTATTAATTATCTAAAAATTATGTTTTTAATTAGATTGTGCTTTTTATTTAAAATAATTATATTTACTGAACGCAACCAATTATTTCTTTTATTTCATTTAATGATTTAACTTTTTTAAAATTAAAATTTTCATATGCTTCTTTAATTTTAATTTCATCTCTATAAATAAATATAAATTGCATTCCAGCAGCTTTAGCTGTTAATAAATCAACTATAGAATCTCCAACATATAAAGCTTCATTAGGATCAATATTAAGTTTTTTACAAGCTAATAAAAGAGGGTCAGGATAAGGCTTAAGTTTTTCTACATCGTCCCTAGTTACTATAACATCTATTAAATTAGCTATATTTAATTTATTCAATATTGAAAATGTTGTATAACTTGAATTATTGGTGCATATTGCAATTTTCATTCCTTTAGATTTAATACAATTTATTAAATCTAAAGCATTATCATTTAATGAAGTTTTTCTTATTTCTTGTTTTTCATATTTATCTACTATTTCAAATGCTTTTTCTTTTATAATTTTAGCATATTCTTCACTAAACTCTTTTTTTAAATAATTTATTGCAGCTTCTATGTTTAAATAAATAGATTTATTTTCATCAAGTATTTTTTCATCAACTTTAGAATTTATTAAGAATGAAATAACTTCTGCTTTTGCTTTCTTATAATCAAAAGCAAGATTTATTAAAGTACCATCTAAATCAAATATTATTGCTTTTATCATTTTTCATTTATAGATTTTAATTTTTTACTTTAAAATCATTTATTAATAATTAAAATAGTTGCTGTTTTACTGTATTCATTATAGAGATTTGCTATTTCATTTATTGCATGCATAGTTTTTGAATAAACTTCTTGTGAAGTTAAACCAATTGCTAAAGCTTTCTCTTCCATAAGGCCAGGAATCATATGAATTCTTGTTATTAAAATATTCTTAGAAATTATTAATCTTATATTGGGCAAACCTACTATTTCAGAGATTTTATTTAAGAAAAAAGCATATCCTTCAACTCTTAAAGAACAATGAAATTTTAATTCAGAAAGTTTTTCAAAAATTTTCTTTTCAAGTTTTCTAGCATTTTTATCATCTAATTCTATGTATAAATATACTTCACTTAATTTATTTTGCATATCATTTATAGATAGCATTTCATTTTACCAAATAAACGAATTAGCTTTTAACTATTTAAGTCTTTTTTATAAAAAAATAAGTAAAAAGCTAATTAAAGCATTTTTTTAAAGATTATGGAAAAATTAGTTTCAAAATCAAATTTAGGAATAATATAAAATACTAAAATTTTAAATATAAGTAAATTTGAATATACCTATATGATAAGAGAAGATATAGAAAGGTTTAATGAATGGTGGTTCACTGGAAAAATAAGGAAAGAATTAGCTTTACCTTTTAAAAGATATGCTTTTTCTAAGATTTTAGAAAATCTTAAGGAAAGACAAGCTTTAATAATAACTGGATTAAGAAGAGTTGGTAAGACTACTCTTTTATATCAAACAATAGAAAAATTATTGGAAATTGAAGAGCCAAATAAAATTCTTTATTTTTCTTTTGAAGAATCTTCAGCAAATATTAAAGAAGTTTTAGATTTTTATGAAAAATATATTCTTAAAAAGGTATTTGAAGAATCTGGTAAAGTTTTTATTTTTTTAGATGAAATTCAATATTGTGAAAATTGGCCTTCTATTATTAAGCAATATTACGATTTATATCCAAATATAAAATTTTTCATTTCTGGGTCTTCTTCTATTTTACTTTCAAAAGAAGCTTTGGATAAATTAGCTGGAAGATTTTTATTTTTTGAATTAAAACCATTAACATTTTTTGAATTCTTGGAAATGAAAGGAATTAAAAATTTAGAACTAGAACTTTTTTCAAGAAGAATTGAAGCTTATTTCTTTGATTATTTAAGAAAAGCAGGTTTTCCAGAAATTGTTAATTGGGAAAATGAAATAAAAATAGCAGAATATATTAAAAATACTGTTATAGATAGAGTAATTCTTAGAGATTTACCGATTATTTTTAAAACTCGTGATATAGTTTTATTAGAAAAAATAATGAAGTTTATTCTTTCAAATCCTGGAGCTATTATAAATATTAATTCTCTTTCTAGAGATTGGGGAGAAAATAAAATAACAATTTCCAATTACCTTAAATTTTTAGAAATTTCGCTTTTAATAAAATCATTAAATAATTTTAGACCTGCTTTCTTATCTGTTTCTAGAAAATTAAGAAAATATTATCCTGCAACAACATCGCTTATTTTTTCAAATTCAAAAGAAATTTTTGAAAAAAAATTTGGAGCTGTTTTAGAAACTTATGTTGTAAATAATTTAAATGCTAATTATTATTTCAAAGAAGGAAAAAAAGAAATAAATATAATTTTAAAAAATGAAGAATTATTACCAATAGAGATTAAAGAAAATGTAAATGAAACTGATATAAGAAAATTTTTAGACTTAGTAAAATACATTAATGCAAAAAAGGGTATTATTATAACTTTAAATCAAAATTTTAAAAAAGAAAATATTGAAGTATTTCCAGTTTATTTAATTGAAAAATTTTCATAAAGAAACCATTTAATCTTATAAAAAACATTATAAGTAGGTTTTATGTTACATATTTCTTAAGTTTCCTGTCATTAAAGTTTTAAAAA
>CAZHGP010000075.1:0-3499 GCA_964532175.1 uncultured Nitrososphaeria archaeon | reverse complement strand
TCAAAAACTTCCATATGCAGATTATTCTTGACTTAGGGGAAGAATAATTAAATTAGATATTTCTATGATTCTTTAAAATATTCTAATAATCCTATAATAATAGCAATTGATACTAAAACAAAAGAAATTATATCTATGGAAATAACAAAAGATGATTACATGATTCTAAGCATGGATTTATTATTAAAGCATATATGGGCAGTTATATGGCTCATTTAAAGCTTATATAATTATTGAGAGCATTAGTTAGAACCAATAATTAATCCTAAAAGAGTGCAAGATTAAATAGAGAACCCTTGAAAAGCGTAAGTCAATTGAAATTCTTAAAAAATCTTGGAGATAAAGAATGGAGTAAAATAATGAATTATGGAAATAGGTTGAATATTAAAAAAGGCATTTTTCAATATTTCAACGCTCATTATGGAGAATATATCTAATCAATAACGCGGTGGGGGGGAATTTCATATGGCAGCGCACATGTGCCTGCCATATTTTGAACCCCCGAGATCCAAATGGATCACAGGCTTACTACCCATTAATAGCAGGCCTGCCCCCTACCTGGCTAGGGCACCACCGCAATTATTTTTAATTATTATTTCATACCTCAAAAATATAATATAAGAATACGTATATAAATACTTTAATATCTATAAATTTGTTTAAATTCTTATTTAAAAGCTTTAATTTCCATTAATTTTTAAATATTTTTAAAAAGGATCTTTTAGTCAAATTTAACAAAATCATTATAAAATTCTCTATTAAGATAAATGAAAAACCAACCAATTTTATTATCTTTTAAAAAAGGGTGACGAGGGCTCCTCGAGGTGGGCATGTCGTTTCTTAAGTTTATCTCCCAATTCCTTCCTCCAGTGCGTTTACCTTGAAGCGAAGATGCCTCGCCTTATGGCTGCTCTCTCCCGAGCCTGACCAGGTTCGGCGAGTTGAGATAATCCTTTACCTTCCCTACGGAAGGAGGATTATCTTACATCCCCCCTCAAGGGCGCACCTTCTTTGGGAGGAATTGGAAGCAAACTTAAGGCGTACATGCCGCCCCCAAGGTTACTGGCCCCTGCGTATAGCCGGTTTCAGGTAATAGGAGACGGCTAGCCTCCCAGCCCTTCCCCTCGTCACCCATAAATAATATTATAAAGATAAATTTAACGGTTTAATTCTTATTTAAATAAAGAAAACCTATTTTTATGCATATTTTATTTATTTTTAATTAATGGTGCTCATTTTATGACTTCAATGAATAGTGAAAGTTATCATCATGTTATTTATAATACTTCTCATTGGATGCATTTAAAAAAATTAAGAAAAAAAGCTTTAGACATAATGAGTTTATTAAAAAAGAATGGTATAAATTCTATAATTTATGGAAGTGTTGCAAGAGGAGATGTAAAAAAAGGAAGCGATGTTGATGTTTTTATACCAAGAATTGTCCCATCTTTTCTTATAGAATCAATTCTTTCCGAATTATTCCCATCTTTTTATAAAAGAGAATTGGTTCAAGCTACTCCTTCTTATATTGTTAAAGCATATATTTTTATAGATGAAATTACTTCTATTTCTTTTCCTTTATTAAAAATGAGAAAAGAAGAAATAGATTTTTATAAACTTGCAGGTCAATTATCATATGAAGAATTACTTCAAGATAAAAGAGTTCCAGGAATAAGAAAAGATTTAATATTTATTAACCCTGTTGAAGATGGTCATATAGAATTTTCTATTAAAGAATTACCTGAAATGGGTGCAAAAATTCTTGGTATAGATGTTTCTTCTTTACGTAAAAGAATTAATGTTTTAGTTAGACGTAAACTTTTTGGAAAAACAGGTGTTTTTAAATCAATAATTTTATCTGAAAATGAAAGTTTTGAATCTATTCTTAATAAAATTATTAATGAAGTTCCTGCTTTAAGAAGGAGAATTCAAGAAGAGGAAGAATAAATTTGCTTATAAATATATTTATAAGCCACTAATATTTCATTCCTTAAAGAAAATCGAATGAGTATTTCTAAATTTGTTAACTTTCATATTTCTAACCCTCTTGACTTGATAATATTATACAAACTTCTAAATAAAGGAGATAAAATTTGTGGAGAAACTACACGTGAAATTAAAAAGCGAAGGAAAAATGGGAAAATTGAAAGTAAAAGAGTAAGACTTAGAATTTGTATAGAAATTGAAAAGAAAAATGTAGATTCTTTAATGAAAAATATATCTTTTTTAGGAAGAATAGTTTGGTCTAGTAAAGATCTTGATATAATAAGTAAGTATCATTCTATAAAAGTTAGTGTTAACTCAATTGTTAAAATGGAAAAAGAGAAATTTAATGAGAATATAGGTCTTCTTTCTCTTAAAAAATTTAAACCATCAATAAAAGCTAATTTAATTTGTGTTTTATTAGAAGAACATTCATATTTAATTACTGAAATTAATGAAAATGGTGTGTATATTTTAGATAAATATGAAGAAACTTTAACTGGAAAAGAAGATCCTTTATTACATTCAAAGAAAACTTTAGAAGTTTTTCATAAAGCAATAGATTCATTAACAAAAATTTTTAATGAGAAAAAGAAGAAGTATGATATAACTGTTTTTGGTCCAAGTATTTTTATTCAAGATTTTTTGAAAATTCTAAGAAAAGAAAATCCTAAATTAAGCAATTTCATTAAAAAAACTGCTTATGTTTCTTCTTCTACTCTTTCAGGTATTGAAGAAATACTTAGAAATAGATTATTAATAGAATATGGAGAAAATATACCTTTGCTAAAAGGTGTAGATATAATGGAAAAAATATTAGAAAAAATGGCTAAAGGAGAAAACATTTTTTCAATAGGTTTAAATGAAGTTATATTTTCTTTAAGACAAGGTGCAGCAGAAAAAATCTTAATGAGTGAAAATTTTCTTTGGAATAATATTGAGAAAAAAGAATTAGATGAAATATTAGATTTATTATTAAAAACAAAAGCAGAATTATTAATTCTACCAAATAATATTGAAGCTGGAGAAAAACTTGAATCTTTTGGAGGAATAGTCAGTCTAAATCGTTGGGTTATATCTTAGAATCATGATTAATAAATTAAAATTCTTTCAATCCTTTCAGCTGGTAAATTTTTTTCTTTTCCAATTATAATTGTTCTTAAATTTTTTACTTCCATCCATTTTAAATTCACATAACTCATTACTACTCCTATGTTAAATGGAGAAGGATGTTTTTGTAATATTCTCTTATTCATATTCATTAATAATCTTTCAAATCCTACTTCTAATGAAATTAAATCCCCCTCTTTCTTAAATATATTAAATGCATTAAGAAGAGTTTCTCTATAAGGATAAACAGCAAAAATATTTACCATTTCATCTAATGTGTGTAATGCATAAATTCTTTCTAAATCTTCTTTTCTAAAAATGTACCCATAAGGCAAAAAATATTTTTTAGCATTTTCTACTTCTAATTTATGCATTTTACAACGAATTGCAGTTTTTATATTTATTA
>CAZHGP010000074.1:0-3685 GCA_964532175.1 uncultured Nitrososphaeria archaeon | reverse complement strand
CCAGAAAATGTTTCTGAAGATGAAATAATTAAATATGTTAAAGATGTAGATGCTATTATTACAAGGCTTCCAAGAATAACTAGAAAAATTATAGAACATGCTCAAAATCTTAAAGTTATAGGCAGACATGGAGTTGGATATGATAATATAGATATTAAAGCTGCTACTGAAAAAGGCATACCAGTAGTTTATACACCTGAAGCCCCTTGTGAACCTGTAGCTGAACATGTAATAGGCTTTATTATTGCTTTATCAAAAAATATTGTTATAGCAGATAAAGCTTTACGTAAACCTACATGGATTGGATGGGAAGTAAGACATAAATATATTGGAAGAAATATTAAAGAAAAAACTTTAGGAATAATTGGTCTAGGAAGAATAGGAGCTTTAGTAGCAAAATATGCAAAATGTCTTGGAATGAAAATTATTTATTATGATATTTATAGAAAAACAGATTTAGAAAAATTATTAGATATAAATTATAGAGAGTTAGAAAATCTATTAAAAGAATCAGACTTTATTTCATTAAATGTTCCTTTAACAAAATCTACTGAAAAATTAATTGGAGAAAAAGAATTAAAAATAATGAAACCTACAGCATATTTAATAAATACTTCTAGAGGAAAAGTAATTGATGAAAAAGCTTTAATTAAAGCATTAAAAGAAAAATGGATTGCAGGAGCTGCATTAGATGTTTTTTGGGAAGAGCCTATATCAAAAGATAATCCATTAATCGAATTTGATAATGTTATATTAAGTCCACATATGTCTGCTCATACTGAAGAATTCTTTATAGATGCAGCTTTAACAATAGCAGAAGATGTTTTAAGAGTATTAAAAGGTAAAAAACCATTATATATTGTGAATCCAGAAATTTATTCTAGTAAAGACTTTAAAGAATAAAAATTCATATTATAAAAACAATGAGAAAAATAAGAATTTAATTATTCTCCATATTTTTCAGAAATTTTTCCTATAATGAGTTCTACTTCATTTTCTTTTGCTTTTTTCCTTAAATTCTCTGCTACATTCCTATCTGAAACAGTTAATATTATAAGAAATTTTTTAGGCTCTTTATTATATTTCTTTCTTATAACTTCAATTTTTCTCAATAATTTTTCAATTTCTTCAATATTTTCAGCATATGATGTTATTTCACCAACAATAAGAGGGTCTTCAAAAAACATATTTATTTCTTCTTTATCTATAGTAGCTTTCTTTAAGCTTTCTCCCTCAGGAAGTATTTTTAGCTTTCTTAAATATTCTGAAAGAAATTTTCTAACAAATTCTTCAAATGTTATACCTGCAAACTTACTTACTTCACTAAATCCATATAGCATAGATGCTCTAAATGATTCATAAATATCCCATAGTTTCTTCTGTCCTTCTCTTAATTCATAATATGTAACTTGAAGCTCTTTTATTACTTCAAGCATTTTATTAAAGTCTTCTCTCAATTTAGTTTGTTCTTTTCTTAAACTTATTTGTTCTTCTCCTAAAGTAGCTATTTCTTTACTTATTTTAATCTGTTCTTCTCTTAAATTGAGTAGCTCTTTTCCTATCTTGATCTGTTCCTCTCTTAATTTAGTTTGCTCTTCTCTTAAACTAGTCAGCTCTCTACTTATTTTAATCTGTTCTTCACTTATACTAATGAAGTCTCTTCTTAAACTTTTAAAATCTTCTCTTAGCTCAATGAAATCTCTTCTTAAACTTTTAAAGTCTTCTCTAAGCTTTTCTATTATTTCCTCATGTTTATCAAGTCTTTTAAGTATTTCTTCTAAACCTAAAAAACCTGCAACTGCATAACGAAATTCTTTATCTTTTTCTAATAGTGATAAAAATTCTTCTTTTAAACTCAATTTATTTCAGAATATCTTTTATTTTTTTCTATATAAGCATATCTATTATCTTATTTATAAAATTATATTTTAAGAGTATTTTTATAAAAATAATAAGATTAACAAAGTATATTTTCCAATTGAGAATTATCAATTTCATAAACTAATGGTATTCCTGTTGCTTTTGAAGCTCTTTCTGTTAATGCAAAAATATCATTTCTATTAATAAGATTTAGCTTCCATTTTCTTGAACCAGCAAGCAATTGTTGAAGCCCAACTTTAATCCTTTCTAAATAACTATAAAGACCTATTGCAGGCCAAGGTATTTCTTTAAATTTTTCTCCATAAATATTTTTTAGATTATGTGCATATAAAAAGAATTTTTCAGGCTTATCTCCATATCTTTCAGCAAATTTTTTTGGTAATTGTTGTTTTTCAGCTAATTCAACAAAATATGAAGATTTCATTACAGCTGTTAGTGGAGCTCTTCCCATAAGTATAGCTTTCACAAATGGTCCATTACCAAAATTGCTTAAAGCAATTGCTTTATATATCTGTGTTTCATTAATAAATCCTCCTGCTATAACTATATCTGGAACATATTTTCCATTTTTCTTTAATATTTGAGCACATTTTAAAACTATTGCTTCTAAATATACTGTTGGCACACCCATTTCATCCATCATTGGCACGGGACTCATCCCTGTCCCTCCACCTGCTCCATCAAAAATAATATAATTTATTTTTGCTTCAGATGCGATCTTTAATGTAAATGCTGTATCTATAGGCCTATAGGCTCCTGTTTTTAAACCTATATATTTAGCTCCTTGTTTTCTTAGATTCTCAATATCTTCTATAAAATCTATTTCTTTAGGAATTCCAATTCTACTATGTCTTTCAAAACTATCAAAAAAACCATTTTTAAATGCTTCTTGAATAGCAGGGTCTTCAGGGTCTGGTATAACTAAATATCCTCTTTTTTTAAGCATAATTGCTTTTTCTAGATCATTTATTCTAACTTCTCCTCCAATTGCTTTTGCTCCTTGACCCCATTTTCTTTCTATAACATTTACTTCAAGTTTAGAAATTGCATAGATATCTACTCCTAGTCTTTGATCCTCAACATTTGTTTGAACTGCAATATTTCCATATTTTCCATCCCAAAATTTTCGAAATGCTTCAACTCTCCTTTTCAATTCTGGCGAATGAGTAACTTTTCCATTCTCAATCTTTGCTTCAGGATCCATTCCACAAACATTTTCTCCTATAATAACCATTATTCCTGATAAAGCACCTCCAATTGCTAATCCATCCCAATTTATTCTAGCCACATCAGTTGAACCATATGCGCCAATAATTATTGGTATTTTTAAAGGTATTCCACCTACATTTGTTGAAATATCAACATTATGAAAAAATGCTTTATCCGGATCTTCCTCTATGCTTTCTACTCCAAAAATTTTTGAATGAATATTAAAATGTGACCAATCTAAACCAAAATCTTTTAAAGCTCCAGCAGTACTTTGTCCAAATTCTATTGGGATTGGATATAATGCTTCTCTTCCTCTAAAAGCTGATAAACTTATTTCACATAAGAAAGGACAATTTCTAATACATATTGGACACATTCCACTAATAGTACTTGTATCTTTTACTCTTGTTGCAGTATCTGTTGTTGATTTTGCATTTAAATAGGAAGAATTCATTAAAACTCTTTCAGTCATATTTCATCATATTAAAATTATATAGGCTAACTTTTAAACTTAGCATTCATTTTAGTATTAAAAGTAAGTTACCCCATAATTAAAATCAAGGACCTTCAGTATTGAGAATAGTTTTTTACTTAT
>CAZHGP010000073.1:2359-3924 GCA_964532175.1 uncultured Nitrososphaeria archaeon | reverse complement strand
TATATGGAGATATTTTAGCTTATATGAATAATGAAGAGAAAGAAGCTTTCTATAAATTTTTTAGCAATTGCTATTTTTCATAAACTTAGGATTATAGATAAAACAATATAAAGAAATATTCATTCTTTGGAAAATAGATTGGAGTGGGTATTAATTGAAAATTGGAATACTAACGAGAAATCCTGATGCATGGTGTTCCATGCAACTTCAATCTGCTTCTATAAAAATGGGTTATGAGCCTATTTGCATAAATTTTCCAAGATTAGTTGCAAAAATTGGTTTAGAGCCTATTCTAGAATTTTCTGGAATAAATATTATAAAAGAGCTTTCAGCTATAATTGTTAGACCTATTGGAAGAGGTTCTTTAGATGAATGCATTTTTAGAATGGATATTCTTCATAGACTTGTTAGAAATGGATTTATTGTTATAAATCATCCATCTGCAATAGAAAAATGCATTGATAAATTTTATGCAATTTCTCTTTTACAAGAAAATGGAATACCTGTACCCAAAACAATTGTAACTGAAAATTCTGAAGAAGCATTAAAAGCATTTTATGAGCTTGGAGAAGATATAGTAATTAAACCTTTGTTTGGATCTAGAGGTATAGGAATAACAAGAGTAACAGATCCTGAAATTGCAATAAGGATTTTTAGAACATTACAATTTATGAATAATGTTTTATATATTCAAGAATTCATTCCACATGGGAAAAGAGATATTAGAGCGTTTGTAATAGGAGATAAAGTTATAGCTTCTATGTATAGAGAAGCTGAAAGTTGGAAAACAAATGTAGCTCAAGGAGCTAAACCCATTTCTATGAAACTTTCAGAAGAATTGGAAGAATTAGTTTTAAAAGCAGCAAAAATTGTAGGATGTGAAATTGCTGGAATAGATATTTTAGAAGGAGAAGAGGGGCCAGTTATAAATGAAATAAATAGTCAACCAGGTTTTCGTGGGCTTCAATCAGTAACAAAAGTAAATATTGCTGAAGAAATAATAAAATATGTTATTAAAAAAATTAAAAAATAAATAAAGAAAGATAAAAAATATTAAAATTTACTTGCTTTCTGGTATTAAAGCTATAGCATCTATTTCAATTAATACATTTCTTGGAATACGAGATACTTCTACACATGTTCTTGCTGGAGGAGAATCTTTAAAATATTCTGAAAAAACTTCATTCATTGCTTGATAATTATTCATATCACTTAAATATACTGTCATTTTTAAAACATTATTTATAGATGTTCCGCATTCTTCTAATATTCCTTTAATTCTTTCTAAAACTTCTTTTGTTTGCTCTTTAATACCTTTATTAATTGTTTCATATGGCCCTTGTCCAGATACAAAAACGAATGGTTTAGCTATAACTGCAGGTGCTATTGGTAAAGTACCCATTGGATATTTTTTACTTGAATGTATTTCTTTTTTTGGCATTTATCTCACCTAATTAATAATATTTAATTTTATGTTTAAATTTTATTCTTAGTAGAATTTATACTTTTTTAGAGAAATGTTGGAGAAAATTTTACTCAAAAGGATTACTCTAAATATGTTAATA
>CAZHGP010000073.1:0-2259 GCA_964532175.1 uncultured Nitrososphaeria archaeon | reverse complement strand
TATCGATGAAGCTAATAAAGTATATAATGAAAGAAGATATAAACAAAATGTGAGATAATGAAAAACTTTTCCTAAAAAATGTTAAAAAATTTAAAATTTTCTTTTTAATGGCGTTCTATCGAAATCTTTATCATTTGATATTATCTCTTTAACTTCACATTTTATGGCAACAGCTAAATGTAAAGCATCTTCATAATCCAAATTATAATCCTTCATTAATGTGAGTGCCTTTTTTATATCATTAAAATTCAAAGGGATGATCTCTAATCCTGGAATGTTTCCTATTGCACTTACTACACTTTCAGCTAAACTTATATCATTTAAGCCTTTACCAGCTAATCCGGCAACTATAATAATAGTTTGATAAAGTGTGAGAGTAGAGGTCACATATCTTCCTATCGAAGACGTTTCAAATCTCTTTATCCATTCATATGACCTTTTGCCATAAACAGGATGCCCTCCAAGCCAATAAACAAAAACGTTTACATCTATGTAACCTTCTGGCGCCACCATTCTTTCATCACTTTAACCATAAATTCATCTAGATCTTTAGGCCACTTTTCTATTCTAAAAGCTCCAAAATACTTATCAGCAACAGACTCTAATGGTTCAATTATAATGCTTTTTTCTCTTACTTCAATTTTAACAAATTTTCCTTCTCCTACTCCAGTTGCTTCCCTAATTTTCTTTGGAATAAGCAATCTGCCTTTTTTATCAATTTTTACCACTTCCATAAAATATCCCACTAATAATATTATGCCCACATATTTAAAGATTTTCACGATTAATTTGATACCACAATAATTCAAAAACAATTATTTAAAAATCGATTAAAAAAATCTCATAGAGTTTTTGCTTTATCATTTTTATTATTTTTTCCATTTTCTCGGTTTTTCACTTTCAAAAATTGATGCTTCTCCTCTTAATCTCCAAAGCCCTTTACCAAAATCTTCTCCAATTATATTAAGTTCTCCAGCAAGTTTATCACTTATAAGCACCTCATCTTCTATATTAGAAATTACAGCATCACAATTTATTAATTTGCTCTTAATTGGTTCTTCAATTCTTACTTTAAGAATATTTTGATAAACCCACATAATAACAGGTCCTCCAGCTGTATCATATTCTTCTATTTTTGCATTTTGGGTTGGAGGCCATAATCCCAAAAGCTTAGCAGCTTCTAATGGAAGGATAAGTTGAGGAGTTTCAGTTTCAAAACCACTATTCACAAGAGCTGATGTTTCTAAGCTTTTATCTCCACACTCTATTTTAATTTTTATTCTAATTGCCAATTATGAAAACACCTTTTGCTTTATTCTACCAACATGAGGTTTTTTCTTTTGTTTTATACGACCTATTCTTGGCATCATTTTTTAAAAAAGGAAAACTTATATTTAAATATATCTCAATTATTTGTAAATAAATCTCAATGTTTTAATTTACAATTTTTTTAGCTAGAAATTCGATTATAGTCCATCAAATGAATATCTTTAAAACGTATAAACTGTTTTTTAATTTAATTTTTAAACATGATTATAAAAATCATTAATTAAAAAAAGTTTATATAAAAAATAGTTTGGCTATTTAAAGAATGTTAATCGAATCAAGGTGAATAAGTTGGCTAAAGAAATCAGGATAATTGGATTAACCAATATACCATTAATTAAAAAAGGTGATGATATTGCTGAAATTATAATAGAAAATATTAAAAAAGAAAAAATAATTATTGAAGAAGGTGATGTTATAGTTATTTCTCAAAAAATTATTTCAAAAGCTGAAGGAAGAATTGTTAATTTAAGAAAAATAAAACCATCTAAGAAAGCTATTAAAATTGCTGAAATAACTAATAAAGATCCTAGATTAGTTGAAGTTATTCTTAAAGAATCTAAAAAAATTATTAAAGCTTGTCCAGGACATTTAATAGTAAAAACAAAACAAAATATTGTTTGTGCAAATGCTGGAGTAGATAGGTCAAATGTAGCTGGAAAAGAAGATATTGTAACACTTCTTCCAAAAAATCCAGATTATTCAGCTGATAAAATACGTAAGAAAATAGAAAAAATATATGGTAAGAAAATTGGTGTTGTAATTTCAGATACTTATGGTAGACCTTTAAGAAATGGGCATGTAAATATGGCTATTGGATTATCAAGAATAAAACCATTTAAAGATTATAGAGGTGAAAAAGATATTTTTGGTTATAAGCTTAAAATTAAAAATATTGCTTTAGCAGATGAAATAGCTTCAGCAGCTGAATTA
>CAZHGP010000072.1:0-4232 GCA_964532175.1 uncultured Nitrososphaeria archaeon | reverse complement strand
TTGGAGGAACATTCAAAATGTAAGATTTTATCCCTTTACTTTCAGCATAAATTTGTGCAGATTCAGCTATATCATAGGGTACTTCAGAACTTGTTAATATAAGCATTTCGTCACCACTCCTTAAACCAAGCATATCCTCAATTAATATTTTATTTACCTTAACAAATTCTAGTAGAACCATATTTTCACTCTCTTTCCATATTTTTGTTCTTCACATTTATTGCTTATATTTATTTTTAAAACTTAAGAAGATTTATATATCTAATTTAAGAACTTTAAAATATGAGAATATATAATGTTTTTGTTGGTAAACCTCAATGGGAAGGTGGTTGGCCATATATTGGATTTGATAATGAAGCTTTAATAAGAAATACGCTAGAAAAATTAAAAGAAAAATTTCCAAATATCGAATTTATTGGCGGAGAAATGCTTGAAAAATATGATAAAAATTTGATTGAAAAAATAAAAACGGGAATTAAAGAAGTAGATGGTCTTATAGTATATGTGATTGGACAATATGGTGATGAAGGACCAATAAATGCTGCTATTGAATTAATAGAGCAAGGAATCCCAACTATTTTAGCAAACTATATTTTTGGAGGAGATACATATTTTATTAGAATATATGAAAAAGTGAAAAATTTAAAAGTTTTGCCTATATCATCTATAGATTTTGAAGATTTGAATTGGGCAATCAATATAATGTATGGAATATATAAACTTAGAGGGAAGAAGATTCTTAATTATACATTGGATAAAGATATAAGAAATCCGCATGGTCTAAAAGAGCTTTTAAAATATGATATGAAAGAAATGAGTGAGGAGGCTTTAAAATTTTTTGAGAGAATAGAAGATTTTGCATATCGTAGCTATATAGATTTAACTGGTGTAGATCAAGCACATCAATGGAGAAGAGATGAAGAAAAATACAAAAAGAATTTAATTGAAATTTTTGGAATAGAAATGATAAGACTTGATCCAAAAGAAATTTTAGAAGAATATAATAAAATAAATGAAAATGAAGCTAAAGAAATTGCTAATAAATGGATAAAAAATGCAATTAGAGTATCTGCAATTACTAATGTGATTATTAATGAAGCTAAACTTTATTTAGCATTAAAAAAATTGATGGAAAAATATAAAGCTGATGCCATTACTATTGATTGTGGAACATTGCTTATTACTGGCTTTCTCCCGGCTTTTCCATGTCTTGCAATGCATGAATTAATGAATGAAGGTTCAAAAGGAGGACCTGAATCAGATATGGATTCTCTTATAAGTTCTCTATTTTGTTGGCATATTGCTAATAGACCAAGTTATATATCAAATCATTGCATTGACTTAAAAAACAATAGAGTAATTTATCTTCATTGTTGTGTTCCAAATAAACTTTATGGTCCTAATGGACCAGCTCAAAAATATGAAATAACTCGTCATGGCGAGGGGCACTTTCTTGGAGCTTCTATATTGCTTGATTTTCCAATAGGAGAGAGTGTTACAACTATTAAAATAAGTGTGTTGGATAAAAAAATTGCAATAAGAAGTGGAAAAATACTTGGAACAATTAGAGATGAAAGAGCTTGTTTATCAAAATTATTAGTCGAAACAAATGCTAGAAAAATACTCGAAAATTATGATTTTAAAACTTTTGGATGGCATAGAGTAACTATTTTAGGTGATTGGAGAAAAGAAATTATAGCTGCTGCTAAACTTTTAGGATTAACTGTGGTAGAAGAAGATACATAATCTTTAAATTTTTCTATTCTTATTAGTATGATGAAAAATGGAAAAAGATTTCGAAGCTATTATTGTTTCTCACACTCATTGGGATCGTGAATGGTATTTACCATATCAAAAATTTAGAGCAAAATTAATAAAAGTAATTGATGAAATTATCGAAATTCTTAATAAAAATGAAAAATTTAAAAGTTTTACTCTTGATGGTCAAACAGTAATTCTTGAAGATTATTTAGAAATAAAACCAGAAAGAAGAAGAGATATTGAAAATCTTGTTAAAAAAGAACGCCTTTTAATTGGTCCTTGGTATATCCAAATGGATGAATTTTTAGAAGGAGATGAGGCAATAATTAGAAATTTACTTATTGGAATAAAGATTGCATTAGAATTTGGAAAAGTAATGCTTATAGGTTATGTTCCAGACTCATTTGGCCATATTGCTCAATTACCACAAATTTTACAAGGTTTTAATATAGATTCTTTTATATTTACAAGAGGAATGGGTGATGAGGGAGAAAAATTAAAAACAGAATTCATATGGTATGCTCCAGATGGTTCTAAAGTTCTTGCAATTCATTTATTAAAAGGGTATTGTAATGCTGATCTTGAAATGGTATATCTTTTAGGAAAAACTAGAGAACAAATCCGCAAGGATCCAAAAGAAGCTCTTATGCTTTTTGATTGGCTTAAATCAGAACTTCTTCCTAAAGCATCTACTAATTGTATTCTATTAATGAATGGTTGCGATCATCGTTCAATCCAATCTGAAATCCCTATTATTATTGAAGAATTAAATAAAATTTTTGGAAAAAATATTATTAAGCATGGAAGTTTATTAGATTATGTAAAAAGAATAAAAGAAGTAAATATAAATTTAGAAGCTTATCAAGGAGAATTAAGAGGTGCAAGATATCATCCAATATTGCCTGGAGTATTTTCAAGTAGGCTTTATTTAAAACAAGAAAATACATTATCTCAAATATTGCTTCAATATTATGCTGAGCCTCTTGCAACTTTTGCTTGGATTTTAGGCTATGAATATCCTTATGATTTATTATTAAAAGCTTGGAAGTATCTTATTCAAAATCATGCTCATGATTCTATTTGCGGCACATGTATTGATGAAGTTCATAGGGAAAATTTTTTAAAATTTTCCTGGGTTAAACAAATAGCTGAATATATTATTGAAAATAGTATAAAATTCATAGCTAGTAAGATTAAATTTGAAAATACAAAAACTAATTCTGCTATTTTTGTTTATAATCCATTAAATTGGGAAAGATCTGAAATAGTTGAAGTTAAAATTTCCAAGCCTAAAGAAAAATACTTTGAAATAAAAGATATGAATGGAAAAAGTATTCCATTTCAAATAATTAAAATTGAAAAAGATAAAATTAATATGATTTTCATTGCTGAAAATGTTCCACCATGTGGCTATAAAATTTTCCTAATTACTCCATCTGAAAAACCACCGGTTTTTCAATCAATTCTTAAATATAATATGAATGAAATTGAAAATGAATTCTTTAAGATTAAAGCAAATCCTGAAAAAGGTGGATCTTTAACTATTTTTGATAAAAGGAATAATCGTATTTATGATGATATGAATATTTTAGAAGATGATGGAGATAATGGAGATGAATATTATTTCTCTTATGTTTCACCTACTTTTTCAAGCAATAAATTAAAAGCTTCAATTAAAATTATTGAAAAAGGGCCAGTAAGAATAACTTTAAGAGTAAAAAATGATTTCATATTACCTAAAAGAATCAATGAAAGTGGTAATAGAAGTTATGAAAAAACAATTTGTCCTATAATAATGGATATTTCATTATACTCAAAAATACCTCGAATAGATATTAAAGGGAAAATTAATAATAAAGCTAAAGACCATAGACTTCGTGCTATCTTCTCAACAGGTTTTAAAAATGGAGATGTTGAATATTCGTTTGCTCATGATCAATTCTATGTTATAAAAAGACCAATAAAAATACAAAAAGGAGAAAAATGGATCGATAAACCTCCTACCACGCATCCACAGCGTTTCTTTGTTTGTATAGATAATGGAATAAATGGTTTAATGATTGCAAATAAAGGATTGCCAGAATATGAAATAATTGAAAGAGGCCAAGTTTATATAGCATTAACTCTTTTAAGATGTATTGGATGGCTTTCAAAAAATGAAAAAATAGGGCCAATAATACCAACTCCTGAAGCACAATGTTTAGGTATAAATAAATTTGAATATTCAATAATTCCTTATGATAATAATTGGCTTAAAAACGGAACATATAAAGAAGCTTATAATTTTAATATTCCATTAATGGCATATGAAGTAAAAGTAAAGAATGGAAAATTACCAATGGAAAAATCATTCATTAAAATTCATCCCAATAAACTTATATTAACTGCAATAAAGAAAGCTGAGAATGAAGATGCAATTATAGTAAGATTTTATAATATTAGTAATGAAAAAATTTTAAGCAATATAAAAA
>CAZHGP010000071.1:0-4349 GCA_964532175.1 uncultured Nitrososphaeria archaeon | reverse complement strand
ATTCAAATATTATTTTAAAAGAAATTAAATGTAAGTCTTTATTAAATAAAAGTTGGTTAGCTGATTATTGTATTAATCCTTATATTGGTTGCCAACATCAATGTGTGTATTGTTATGCTGATTATTATACTAAAAAATATACATCTCATAAAGAAAAATGGGGCACATTTATTGATATAAAAATTAATGCATTAGAAATTTTAAGAAAGGAAATTAAGAAAAAAAAGAAAGGCACAGTTTTTATAAGTAGTTTAACGGATGCTTATCAACCAATTGAGAGAAAATATGAATTAACTAGAAAAATACTTAATGAACTTTTAAAGTATCAATTTCCAATAATTATTCAAACAAAATCTTCCTTAGTTTTAAGAGATATAGATTTAATTTCTAAATTTAAAAATTGTGAAATAGGTTTTACGATAACTACTTTAAATGAAGAAAATAGAAAAATATTTGAACCATATTCTTCTTCAGTAGAAGAGAAAATTAATGCATTGCAAATATTAAATGAAAGGAAAATAAAAACATACGTATTCTTTGGACCAATATTGCCTTACATATCAGATATTGATCTTGAAAATTATTTCAAAACTATTTCTAAACTTGGAATAGAATATATTTACATAGATAAGCTTAATTTAAAGCCAAGAATATGGGATAATTTAGAAAAAATACTTGAAATTAATTATCCTGAAATTATTGATAAATGGAAAAATATACTTTTCCAAAAAGATAATTATTATAAAGATCTAAAGAAGAAAATAATAAAGCTTTGTGAAGAAAATAATATGGAGTATATTTTTTGTTATTAAATTATTTCTTCTTCCTAAGAGATATTAAAGTTAAGATGGATATTATTAAGAAAAATGAAATTATGGAAAATTGAATTATAGGTTTTTCAATAATTTTTTCAATAGTTGTAATTATTGAAGTAGATAAAACAGTATTTGTTTTTGTTGTAGAATATGTTAAATTTGATGTAAAATAGCTTGTTATTGTTTCAGTAATTGTTTTCTTAATTGTTGTATAACTACTAATATAACTTATTATGTAAATAATTATTGTGCGTGTAACAACTGTTGAAGAACACTTTCTTCAGTTAAAATATTTCCACCAAAATCAGCAGTCCAATACCATTTATAAAGAGAAGAAGAATTATACGCTCTTCCTATACCTATGGCTTTAAAATCTTTATTTAACATATTTTTTATTATGTTCAACTGAATTTTTCCAAGCATTGAAAACGTCTATCGCTTTTATATATCCAGCAGCTATATTTTCCCCTATAGGAGAATAAGGATAACCTGCTTCTCTTATACGTTGAAGAGGAGAACGACCATTTAAACTATAATGGCTAAAATAATTATTGTTAGCCATATCTTGACTATGTAATTTAGCAGCAATAGTTAAATTAGATGAAAGTATTAAAAGGGGGAGATTATTATTTTGTCTATATTCATTTATTAAAATTAAAAAGCATTTCTTCTTCAGAATCAAGAAACTATTTAAAGTAGGATTAATTAAAAAAGAAATAAATATTAAATGGAATTATAAAGAAAAATAGTTTATTTATATTTTCCATTAATATAAATGAATAAAGGAAAAATAAAAATTTTTAGTAAAAATTAAATAATCTATAAAAAATTATTCTTCACTTGATTGCAACATTTTTTTAACTATTATTTCTGATTTATTAGTTGCTGCTTCAACTGCTTTCATTATAGCTGTTCTAATACTGCTATTTTCAACTTCATATATTGCTTCAATAGTCACACCTGCAGGTGTAACAACCATATCCTTAAGTTCAGCTGGATGTTTCCCAGTTTCAAGAACTAATTTTCCTAATCCTATGAATGCTTGTGCAGAAGAGAATAAAGAAAGGTCTCTTGGTAAACCAACTTTTAAACCTGCATAACTTAAAGCTTCTAATACAACAGCTAAATAAGCAGGTGCGCTTCCACTTAAAGCTGTTATTGCATTCATGAATTTTTCTTCTACTCTAGCATATTTTCCCATTGCTTTAAATATTATTTCAGCTTTTTTAATATCTTCTTCATTTACATCTTTCTCTAAACAATATGCTGTAAAAGATTCTTGTACTAAAACAGCTATATTTGGCATAGCTCTTATAAATCTAGATTTAGGAGCTGCTTTTTTAAGAAGAGAAAGAGGAATAGCTGCAGCTACTGAAATAACAAGTTTATTTTCTATTTCTTTCTCTATTTCTTTTAATACATTTATAATATCATGTGGTTTAACAGATAATATTATAATATCTGCTTTAGAAGCTGCAAGTTTATTATTAGAAGTAATTTCGATGCCCATTTTTTCAAGATCTTTCAATTTTTCTATGTCTCTTCTAGTTGCTATGATTTTTTTAAAACCTTCCTTTAATAAACTTTTTACAATAGCGCTACCTATAGTACCAGCACCTATAATAGCAATAGTAGCTTCTTTATATTTCTCTAGTCCAGACATTAAAAAATCTTAAGTTAATTTTTAGTATTAAAGTTTTTGCTTTTTTCTTATATAAGTATTAGAATAATAAAATTTTTAATTTTCTGAATTAGAAGAAGATGGAATACGTTTTTTCTTAATTTTTTTCTTAAGAAATGGAAATATTAATACAAATGCTGCAATTGTTGCAAAAATCGCAGCTATATAAGCAGGAGGTAAAAGACTTATACGTGTTTTCTCAAATTCTTTTGGAATAGTAATTTTAACTTCTCCTAAATCAGTTTGTATGAACATAACGTTTCCTTCCATTCTTATTATTTTACCACGAATTGTGCCAATATCTGTTTGGATTGTTGCAATATCTTTTTCAATATGAGCTATTTTAGCATTTATATCATTCAATGTAACATTTATCATTCCAATATCTGTTTGAATTTCAGCAATTTCTTCAATAATCCTTTTTAATTTTGCATTTATATTGATTAAATCGGTTTCTATCATGCCAAGATCAGTATTTATTGCTACTAAAGTCTTATTAATATAAGAAATTTTTCCATTGATTGTTCCAATATCAGATTTAATAATGCCAATATCTGTTTGTATAGTAGCTATTCTGCCTGATATTGAAATTAAACTTGCATTTATATTAGATATATTTACTTTAATTATTCCAATATCTGTCTGAATCGTAGCTATTTTATTTTCAATAGATAATAATTTAGAATCCCAGGATGTAAGCTTATCACTTATAAGAAAACTTTTTAAAGATACACCTTTAGCAATATTTCCATCTCCTAAATCGTATGTTGCACTAACAACTAGTGTGTAAACACCAGTTAAAGCATTCAATGGAATTTGGCATTTTGCTTTATAAAGTCCTGTTGCCATATGAGTTAAGGATGATATTGAAATAGCACTAGGTCCATATAAATTTAAAGTAAGAGAGGAATCTACAGCTGTTCCATTATAACTTGTTAATATATAAAATTCTACGATTTCTCCTCTAAAATATATAGTTCCAGCATCTATTTTAATATCTAATGGCAAAATAGTATATGTAATATTTATAAATAATGGAAAAGATAGAAATGAAAGTAAAATAACAATTAATAATTTTCTTAAAGAACTAAACATACCATTATATCTAATTATTATATGCTTAAAAATTTTTCTTCTTTAAAGAATTAAAAATAAAATCATAATAAAAATATAGATTGTTCTAAAAAAATTTAAATATTTTATTAATTAATATGCATTCATGAAAAAATTGACCAAAGACCAAATATTAACTTCAATTTCAATTATTATATTACTTTTTACAGCAATGATTAATTGGAATGTTTATTCATGGTTGATTTTAGTTGCTATAATCATAATATTAATTGCATGGTATTTTAAAAAATAAAATCAAAAAGTTTTCTTAACTTACTAGTAACATTATTGAAATTAGTTAAAAAATTATATGCCGGGGGTGGGAGTTTCGCCAAGTTTTATATTTGGTTTCGAACCCACGACAACTGGAAACCACCTTTTTTAGATTATGAGTCCAGCACTCTAACCAGACTGAGTTACCCCGGCCTATCTCTATATTATATATTTACGACTTTATTAATTTTTACAACATTTATTTAAAAACACTAATGTTTTTCAAAAAAGCTAAAAGAGGAAGATTTTGATTTTTTTGAAAAGTTTAACAAGGCTTTTTTTATTTTTAAAAATAATTCATCTAGGTTTATTGAGAATATCATAAAATACTTCTGTTTTTTTAATTATAAGAAATAATATTCAAATACATACATCTATATATATCTCCAACTAAAATTCTTAAAATCTTCGCAAAGGCTTCAGCTTGCTTATATGGGTCTTCAATTTTGTTTGCTACTTCTAAAGCT
>CAZHGP010000070.1:0-4418 GCA_964532175.1 uncultured Nitrososphaeria archaeon | reverse complement strand
ATATAAAGAGCATATCCTAAACCATTTTCAGTATGTCCTCCATAAGCAGTTTTATATAATAAATGCATATGACGATTGCAAAACCCTTTAGCAATTAAAACTTTTTCTCTAATTTCAGGGCCTCATTGTTGCTTCATTTGTAAGAAGATAATTCATATATCTTTCTTCATTTTTTAACCAAATATAGCATAATGGGCACCCTTTTGATTTTTTAATACTTTCAAGAATATTTATTGTTAATAAACTTTTTTTAATCATTATTTTTCACCTAGCTTGCCAATTTTTCGTAATATATTAACAGCATAGAAAGTATCTTCAAAAGTTGATATTCCAAACTCAGATCTTGCAAATCCACCATTTGAATTTTGGCAATTTAAAACAAATCGAGTAGTATTTTCAGGATACCTTAAATTTTCACCAAATAAGTCAAGAATCATTGTTCCATAATATACATGCTCCATATATGGTTTAGAAATATTTGGCACAACTGTAAAACCTCCTGAAGGTTTTTCACAAGATCTAACATATTCAAGAGTTTTGCTAAGAGATTTAATTTGATAACCAAGGTTAAAAAGAGAAGCTATAGCATGATAAGTTGAGCTTAAGTTGGAATATCCATGAGCCCCAAAACCTCCATCATTATTTTGATAATTTAATAACCAGTTTATTATTTTTTCATTATCTATTTTAACATTTACCATGTTAACAAGTTCAGTAATCATAAATGTAACTTCAAATTCAGAAGAAACTTCCACATAAACATCTATTGTTTTAAATCCTTCTCTAGAATATAGAAGAGAAAGAAGAAAATTCTTAAGATTTTTGTTTGGTTCTTGATGGCATAATTTTAAAGCTTTAGCTATATAATAATATGAATAAAGGTTATCTGGAATAAAATTATTTAACCAATCGATTGTTTTTTGTAAATTTGGAAAAGGAACTTTTAATAAATTTAAGATTGCTAATCCATAATAGGTATCTTGAGCATTTGAATCTGTACCTTTACAAAAAGTATAACCACCACCATCATTTTGTCTATTTATTACATATTTTATAATAGAATTAATTCTTGACTGAATAGATACTTGTTTTTCATCAAAACTTTTTGTCTTAATCCATGAATAATTTCGCCCTGCTTCATGCAATCTAGCATCCACCTTTTTCATTTAAAATTGGTAGAAGCTATCAGCCCTCGCAATATTGAAGCAAGGGCAGTTAAAGGCGAGCTTCATCGCCTATATATGAAAAATTATTCTTTATTATGTATTATATAAATTTTTTCCTATATGTAATTAGCTATGAAAAATGAATGTTAAAGAATTCGATTTTTTAAATTTTAACTAGATTAATTATCGATTACCTCTTAAAGCTTTAAGAGAAAATCATAAAGTAACATTAACATCATATAGAACCGGCTTTTTATAAAAATTAATAAAAAATTAAAATTAAGAAATACAGAATCTACCTAGAAGATTTCTAATGAAGCTATGAGAAACAAGATTAAGGCTTCAAAATGAATAAAAGATTGAAGTCTTAGAAGAAGACCTAGAAACTCAAACCAAAACCTTCTTTCAAAAATAATAAATGCAATGAAATAAGCATTTAAAGGATGCTAAGCAAGTAAAGCTATAAATGAATAAATCATTAGCATTAGAGAAAAAATAGAGTTTAGAAATGACTTTAAGAAGAGTGCTTTTTATATATTCATAGAGCTCTTAATTTTTATCTAAAAGATATATCCTATTTACGTGCTTTTTCTTTGGATATTTTCTCTTTACTTATTAAAGTAGTTTTTACAAGAGGTGCATAAATCCTAATTCTATTATCTCCACTAACTATACTCAATACTCCTTCTTTAACTAAATCTTTTAAAATTTGTTTAGCTATACTAAGTTTTATATTAAATTTTTCAGCAATCATATATGGAGTAATTATTTTTGAAGATGAAATAAATTTATTTAATTCTTCTCTTGGAGGGGGAATAATATCCTTAGGTCCTTTTTCAATAACAGTAGTTGTTTTTTGTTGAGTTGCTTTTTGTTTTTCAGCTTCTCTTTTTAATCTTTTTTCAAGAGCAGATAATGTTGGTTTCTTCCCCATTCTAGATCATTTAAAATTTATTTTTTGTAGAATTTTAATCTTTCCATAAATCTTTATAGGTTCTTATTAAAATATCTTTTAATTAATAATGAATGAAAAAAATTTAAAGAATATACTTTCCAAAAAATTTCCATTTATAAAAAATGAAGATTTACCAGGGAAAGTTAGATTTATAGGAAATATAGCTTTAATTCGTTGTTCGGAAAAACTTGATCCACATTTAAAAGAAATCGGAGAAATAATAATAAAGCTATATCCATCTATTAAATCTGTATTAAAAATTGATAAAATTGAGGGTACATATAGAATCCCAAAAGTTAAAATAATAGCTGGTGATAATACAGAAACAATTCATAAAGAATATGGATGTAAATATAAATTAGATGTTTCAAAATTAATGTTTTGTTTAGGAAATAGTTTTGAAAGAGTAAGAACAGCTATTCAAGTTAGAGAATGGGAAACTATAATAGACATGTTTGCAGGAATTGGACAATTTTCTATACCAGCAGCAAAAATTTCAAGACCTAAAAAAATATATGCTATAGAAATAAATCCTTTAGCATACTATTATTTGAAAGAAAATATTAAACTTAATGGAACTTATAATATTGAAGCAATTTTAGGAGATTCAAGAGAAATTATATTAAATAAATTAAGAAGAATGGCTGATAGAATTTTTATGGGCTATTTTCCTAAAACAATAAATTTTTTTGAATATGCATTAGAAGCTATATCAGAAAATGGTGGAATAATACATTTTCATGAACTTATTGAAAAAGAAAATGGTTTAGAAAAAATTATTAAAGAAATTTTTAATATTGCAAATTTAAAAAATTATTATGTAGATATAATAGATTCGCATATTGTAAAGTCATACTCAAAATATTTAGTGCATATAGCAATTCAAATTTTTGCTATTCCAAAAAATAAATAAAATTATTTAAAGAATAGTTCTAATTCTTCTTTTTATTCTTAACTACTTTTACACCTGGCATAATTATTATATTCGAAAGTTTTAATCTATTTTCAATTAATTTATTTAATGGAATATCTGAAATACATTTTAAAGCTTCTTCTTCTGGATATTCAAATGATGTTAAAAAACTTTTTAGAACAATTGGGCTTCTTTGTTCATAAATATTTTCTGCACCACTGGAAAAAATTAATGGTATATTATAGCTTTTTGATATTTCCAATATTTTCATTAAATTTTTAATTATTTTAGATAAATTCTCTTTATAATTAATAATTTCTTTAGCTTGAATTTCTATAATATTTTTTGATACTGATGCTACTCCTTTATCGATTACTAAATCATTTTTAAGAGATATAATATATGTATCTACTCTTCCATCTCTTGAAGCTAATAATGCTGCTTCTTTTGTTTTACATATAATTGATATTATCTCAAATTTTCTTCTATTTTTTCTTAAAAAATTTAATATTTCTCTTTTATTATACGCTTCTATTTCAACTTTAGTAAAAGAATCTATCCCATTTTTTAGAGAAAATTCTTTAATTTTTGAAAAATTTTCTTTATTAATTTCTTTATTTAATACTATTCCAATATATTTATAATTTAAAAAAGCAGCTTTTTCAATCATTTTTTCTGCTTCAAGAATATTTTTAGGCTTTATACTAAAATCTACAAATTTTCTATTCATTTTTCTCATCCATTATTTTTTGAAGCAATTTATTTAATTCTCCTTTTTTAAAAAATATTTCAATTCTAATAGGGTCTCTATCACATATTTTTAAAATATTTTCATAAGCTTTTTGTTTATCAAATCTTATATAAGCTTTTTCTTCTTTTTCAAGAAGCGAATTAAGATTGGATTCATAAAATTTTTTTATATCTTCTTTACTCATTTTTTTAAAAATATTTTCAAAAATTTCATTTGCTTGTTTTTCATTTTTGCTTTCAATTTTAATATACATTATTTTATCTCCATAATGACCATTTAAAATATCTATTGAAATTTTTAATGAATCTATTGGGTATGGTGAAATAACATTTTTAATAGCTTCCAATACTTTTTCTTTATTTTCAGTCGCATAACATAAACTTTGTATTTTAATTTTTCTTATATTGCTAATCAATTATTTTCAATATCTTTAAATATATCTTTATATTTTAATTTAATTGTTTATAACTTAAATTTTTACATTTTTAATATTAAATTATAAATTAATAATTTGATATTAAAAAGATTATCTTCTTTGCAATCTTATATAAATTGTCTTTTTATGGAGTTTTAAAGCTGCTATTGTAAATATGATTGCAAAAATAATCGTAGCAATTAAGTCTATATATAAAG
>CAZHGP010000069.1:0-4461 GCA_964532175.1 uncultured Nitrososphaeria archaeon | reverse complement strand
GCATTAATAATAGGCATTATTATTGGTGCTGCTGGATACTATGTTGTATCATCTTTCATAGCTCCACAAAAACCACCATCTCTTGTAGATACGATTAAAAGTAGAGGAAAATTAATAGTAGGAACGAGTGCTGATTGGCCACCATTTGAGTATATTGATGCTCAAGGTAATTTTGCTGGAATAGATATTGCTTTAGCTAAAAAAATAGCTGAAGCACTTAATGTTAAATTAGAAATTAAAGATATGAAATTTGCAGCTCTTATAGAAGCTTTAAAAGGTGGGCAAATAGACCTTATATTAGCTGATATGCATCATACAGCAGAAAGAGAGAAAGAAATTGATTTTTCAAAAGGATACTATGTTGCTTATGATGCTGCTATTGTTATATTAAAAGATAAAGCAAGCCAATTTGTGGATGTTCAATCGCTTTATGGTAAGAATATTGGTGTTCAACTTGGAACTATTCAAGAAGAATGGGCAAATAAGAATTTGAAAGATAAAGCTAATATAATATCATATGATAGAGTATATCCTGAAATGGTTATGACTCTTAAAAGAGGCGACCTTGATGCAATAATTGTTGGTGATATAATAGCATCAGTTTTAGCAAGAAGAGATCCAGATTTAGTAATAGCAAAGCGTATTGGTAGTCTTAGTGGAGCAGCTGTAGCTATACCTCAAGGTGCAGAAGATCTTAAATATATAGTTAATAAAGTTATCGAAGATCTTACTAACTCTGGAGAAATGGATAGAATCTTTCAAGAAGAAATTAATAAATGGCTTGGAGAATAAATAAGATCCTAGATGTAGGCATGGACCTAAACCAATTTTTATTTAACATTATTCCTTATATAGCTGAAGGTATACCTGTCACACTTCAATTAACTATATTTTCATTTACTTTAGGTTTAGCTTTAGGCATTATTTTAGCTGCAATGAGAATATTTGCAATAGCTCCAATATCAGGAATTGCACGTGCATATATAGAATTTTTTAGAGGGACACCATTACTTGTTCAATTATTTTTTATTTATTTTGGTTTACCATCAATTGGTATCAAATTGGATGCGTTTACAGCTTCAGTTCTTGCAATAGGATTGAATAGTGCTGCATATCAAGCTGAAATTCTTAGATCAGCAATTAAAGGAATACCTGAAGAACAATTTTTATCAGCTGAATCCCTTGGAATGAGCATTAGTGAAATGTATAGATTTATTATTTTACCGCAAGCCATAAGAATAGCTACTCCTGCTTTAGTTAATGAATTTGTAGCTCTTGTTAAATATACTTCTTTAGCTTCTATAATAGGTGTTGCAGAACTACTTAGAAAAACTGAATATATGGTAGCATATACATTTAGTCCTGAAATATATCTTGTAGCAGCTATTTTTTACCTTGCTATATGCTTACCATCATCTCAAATATCAAAGATTTTAGAACATAAATATGCTATTCCAGGTTATAAAAGGACTCTAGTATGAATGAAAAGATTCTTACTATTAAAGAACTTAGAGCAGGCTATGGTAAAATAGAAGTATTAAAAGGAATTAATTTAGAAGTTAATAAAGGGGAGAAAATCGTAGTAATTGGACCTAGTGGATCAGGTAAAAGCACATTACTTAAATGCATACCTATGCTTGTTAAACCATGGTCTGGTGAAATTATTTTTAATGGTAAAAAAGTTATAAATGAACCAAGTTCTCTTAAAGAAGTTAGGACAAAAATTGGATTTGTTTTTCAACAATATAGCCTTTTCCCACATATGAATTTATTAAGAAATGTTGCATTACCATTAGAATTAAGTAAAGGTTTAAACAAGAAAGATGCTGAAAATATAGCTTTATCAATTTTAAAGCGATTAGGATTAGGAGATTTAGCATTCAATTATCCTCTTGAGCTTTCAGGTGGACAGCAACAAAGAGCAGCAATAGCAAGAGCTTTAGCAATAGATCCAATATTGCTTCTATTAGATGAGCCAACTTCTGCTCTTGATCCAGAGCTTAGATATGAAGTTGTTGAAACACTTTATGATATAGCAAAGCAAGGCAGATCGATGATTATAGTTACTCATGAAATAGATTTTGCTGAAGCTGCTGCTGATAAAGTGATATTCATTGAGGGGGGAGTAATAATTGAAGAAGGTGATGCTAGAGAATTGCTTGAAAAACCAAAAATGATAAGAACAGAAAAATTCCTTAGAAAACTTAAGAGCCCTATTAAATGAATTCGTAAACTTATTTTAATTTATTTTTTATTTATTTTATTAAATGTAAATTTCTTTTTAATGAGTTACTCGAATTGTTTTATTATATCTTCTTGTAAAAGATATCTTTCGCAATATTCACATAAAAGTATTATAGGATTTTTAGAAATTAACTTAAATGATGAAATAATAGATTCCCTTTCTTGATTTGTTATACATGTAGGATTGATACATTTAACAATATTTTTAATTTTATCAGGAAGAGCTACTTTCTCTTTTTTTATTACTTTATAATCTCTAATAATATTTATTGTTGCATTTGGAGCTACTAAAGCAATTTTATTAATTTCTTCTGGAGCTATTTCACGATTCTCAATTTTAACAATATCCTTTTTTCCAAGTTTCTTACTTTCAACATTCATTACTATTGCAATTCTATTTCCTTCAAAACCTTTTATACCCATTATACGTAAAACATTTAATGCTTGACCAGCTGGAATATGGTCAATTACTGTCCCATCTTTTATTTTTCTAACAACAAGTTCTTCTGATAATCCCATATTTGCTCATTAATAATAAAATATTAAAACTCTTAAATTTTTATAATTTATATTGAATTATTAATAAAAGAAAATCTTGAATGCGATAATCAAAATAAAAATTTAAAACAAAGTTTATAAAGTGGAAGGCTCATAATCTATTGATAATGATGTTAGCAAGACCTAAGCTTAAGAAAAGATTCGGTAAGCTTCGTTTAAAAAGAGTAATTGGTTATATAGTTAAGATTGGAGAGAAGCCTAATGGGGGTAAGAGTAAAAATTAAGATCAAAACTAGTAAGAAAAGTATTGAAACCTCAGCTTTAGTGAATACAGGATTTGAGGCAGAACACCCTGAAATCTTAATTCCTACTAAACTTGCAGAAAGAGCTTAACCTCTATCCTCCTGCTGAGGGCTCTATGTTAGAAGAGTATAATACAGTCGGAGGCACTACGCTTATCATTAGAAGTTCTGAAAATATTCATGTTCAAATCATTGTTAAAGATAAAGAAACTCATTTAACTGAAGCTATTCCTATCATTTCAGATAGAGAAGAAGAAGTTTTAATTAGTGATAAACTTGCATCTAATCTTAAAATATCAATAGACGATCCAGCTGAAGGCACATGGAGATTTAAAGATGAACCTATAACTATGAAAAGAAATAGCGAACAACCTAAATACTGGACTTAATAATATAAGCAATAGAATATACAAAGTAAAGCGTAAAAATATGAAAATTAAATTTAACATCTAAACTAGATATTAATTTGTTTTTTAATTTATTTAAAAATTTTAATATATTTTAAAATAAAAAAGACATTCAAGTTAACCAATTAATATTTTAATATTAATTAGAAAAGCTTATTCAATAGCTCCTAGTAAAAGTGAAAGTAAAGCCATTCTAACAGGAACGCCATTAGCTGCTTGTTTAAAATAATATGCATATTTTGTATAATCTACATTCATATCTATTTCATCTATTCTTGGAAGTGGATGAAGAATTATCAAATCATCTTTTGCATTTTTTAGAATTTCAATATTAATTCTATAGCTTCCTTTAACTTTTTCATATTCTGTTGGATCTGGAAAACGCTCTTTTTGTATTCTTGTAACATATAGCACATCGCAATCGCTCAATACTTCTTCTAAAGATTCTGTTTCATAAATATTTAATCCTGTAGATTTCAGAAAATCTCTTACTTCTTGTCTAATTTTTAATAATTGAGGAGAAACTAAGAAAACTTTTTTTGGATCGAATAATGTTAATCCGTACATAAAAGAAATTGCAGCTCTGCCATATTTTAAATCTCCAAGAATACAAACATTCAATCCATCAATTTTTTCAAATTTATCCCAAATTGTATATAGGTCTATCATTGATTGAGTTGGATGATTATGAGTCCCATCACCTCCATTTATTACAGGTGAATTTGCTATTTCTGCAGCTAATTTTGCAACCCCTTCTAATCTATGACGAATAACTATAATATCAGCATAAGAATCAAGCATTCTAATAGTATCAGAAATATTCTCACCTTTAGCAATAGATGAAGTACTTGGCTCAGAAAAACCAATAACAGAGCCGCCTAATCTTTGCATTGCAGTTTCAAAACTAAGCTTTGTTCTAGTACTAGGTTCAAAAAAAGCAGTTGCAAGAATTTTCCCTTCTAAAAGATTTGATTTTCCTTTTTCTAAAATTTTTTTCATTTCATTTGAAA
>CAZHGP010000068.1:0-4540 GCA_964532175.1 uncultured Nitrososphaeria archaeon | reverse complement strand
TTTTTTTAATTTTAATAAGAGTGTTAAAAAGGATATAAGAAAAGTGAATATATTTATAATTAAAAATTTTTAGGATTTCATTAGAAAAACTTATTAATTAAATTTAAAACAAAAACAATTAATGAATAACTTATTTGAAAATAGAATACTTGAAATTTTAGAAGATGCATTAAATAATGCTAGAAAAGAAATATTCAAAACTCTTGGAAAAGAAGAAGCTAAAAAAATTATTGGTAAACATTTTGGAGATGTAACAACTTTAATCGATGATATTGCTGAAAAAGCTATTTTTCATACTCTTAAAGAAAAAATACCCAATGCTATTTTAATAAGTGAAGAAGCTGGTTTAGTAAAATTTGGTAATGGCGAAAAATACATCTTTATTATAGATCCTCTTGATGGGTCAACAAATGCTATAAGAGGATATAATTGTTTTTCAGGTTCTATAGCTGTTTCATATAATTGGAATTCATCAAGCATTTTTGCAGGAATGGTAATGAATTATGTAACAGGAGATATTTTTTCAGCAATAAAAGATGAAGGTGCTTACTTAAATAATAAAAAAGTTTATCCATCTAATATTAAAAAAGTTGAAGAAGCAATGATAGCTTTGGATTTAAATGTAAGAAAGAAAATTCCTGGATATGCAAAAAGGATATCTCCTATAATTGAAAATTCTAAACACATTAGATTTCTCGGAACAGACGCATTAGAAATATCTTTCGTTTCAGCAGGTATATGTGATGCATTTATAGATTTAAGAGGTTTTTTAAGATTAACAGATTTTGCTGCTGCAGCATTTATTGTTAAAGAAGCTGGTGGAATAGTTTTAAATGATAAAAGAGAAAATTTAAATATGAAAATTGATAGAAATGCTAGGAGTTCTATAATAGCAGCATCTACAATCGATCTTTATAATGATATTCTAAATTATATCATTTAGTTTTTTTATAGATGTTTTTAATGAAAACCTTTAAAATTGATATTTTTATTTGCAATAAACAAGTTAATTTAATATGTTTATAATTTTTATTCTAAAAATGGTAAAATTATAGCAAGTTTTTTATTATTATTTAGAAAAACTGGATAAGAGTATAAAAAAGATAAAGTATAAATTTTATATTTTTAATTTATTTTTTATAAAAAATGAAGTTATTAATTTTAAAAGTCATTTTTAAAGCAGGTTTTCTTAATGCTTTTGAAGAAAATAATTATAATGGAATGGTATGTTTAAAAATTCAAAAGATGATGGAATGGAGTGTATTCTTAAACCTGATATAAATGCTGCTTTAAATAATAGCATAAAATATTTAAAGCCCATAATAAAAGAGAATAATCAATTTAATGGTTGAAAAAAAGATGGATTTGATAAATTTCTTAATTGAAGTTGAAGTAATTTCAGCATCAGGGGCTTTTTCTCCTGGTCCTTTAACATTTGCTGTAATAAATGAAAGTTTTAAGAAAAATTGGAAAATAGGATTAAATGCTGCTTTAGGACATGCTTTAATAGAATTTCCAATAATTTTATTAGTTTCATTAGGTGTATTAACAGTATTTGAAAATATTCTTTTAAAAATATTTATTGGATTTTGTGGAGGAATTGTTTTAATAATTTTTGGTATTATGCAATTTTTTGAAGCAAAGAAAATTAGTAAAGAAAATATTAAGAAAAGTGGAAAAAGTGGATTATTTATTGGATTGATTATGTCTGGTTTAAATCCATATTTTATAGTATGGTGGTTAACAGTAGGAGCTAAACTTATATACGATGCATTAAATCTTTTATCAATTTATGGAATATTAATAATGTATTTTTCACATGTTTGGATGGATTTTGCATGGTTAATAATTGTTTCTTATGCTGCTTTTAAAGGAAAAGAATTTCTTTCAACAAAATTTTATAAATTCATATTTATAATTTTAAGCATATTATTAATATATTTTGGCATTATATTTTTAATAGATGCTATAAATTCTTTTAATGTTAATTTAAGATTTTTATTAGAATAAACTTTTAATAAAAGAAATAAATTTATATTCTATAAAATAGAATGAGTTTGTCATAAGAGAGTTAAGAAACTATGATAAAATTGAATGCTTTTTTCGTGATAAAAAAATGAAAGTAATACTAGAACCTATTGGTAAAATTGTTGATGCTAGAAAATATGAAGATTTATTAAAAGTTTGTCGTAAAGCTGGAATTAATATTTTATCTGAATGTGGTGGAATAGGTGTTTGTGGTAAATGCAAAATAATTATAAAAGATCAGGAATTTGTTTCTAAGCATACTGAAGTAGAAAAGCATCATTTTTCTAAAGAAGAAATTAATGAAGGTTATCGTCTTGCATGTCAAACAAAAGTCCTTTTTACTGAAGGTATTCTAAAAATCATAATTCCAAAAGAAAGTATTTCAGAAAAAAGGAAAATACAAAGCATTGGTTTTGAAAGAGAAATTCAGATAGAGCCTTTAATAAAGAAAATTCATTTAATTTTAGATAAACCTTCTCTTTTTGATTTAAGATCTGATTCCCAAAGAATTATTGATTCTATAATGAAAAAATATAACATCCATAATTTAGAAATCAATTTTGATATATTAAAGGATATTCCTAATTTATTAAGAGAATATGATTGGAATGTAACGGCTATATTATGGAATAATAAAATAATAGATATTGAGAAAGGTGATACATCCAAATTAATGTATGGTTTAGCTATAGATATAGGTACATCTAAAATTGTATGTCAATTAATAGATTTAATCAATGGAGAAACAGTAAATATTGCATTTGAAGAAAATCCTCAAATTCCATATGGAGAGGATATTATGTCTAGAATTACATATGTAATTACTAAAGAAAATGGTTTAAAGGAATTATCTTCTCTTGTTAAGGAATCGATTAATAAACTCATAGAAAAATTATGTTTAGAGAAAAATATAAATCCTAATAATATTTATGAAGCTGTTATTGTTGGAAATACTGCTATGCATCATATTTTTCTAGGAATACAACCTAAATACTTAGCTTTAGCACCATATGTTCCTGTAATTTCTGAATCAATAAATATTTCATCAAAAAAGATTGGATTAAATATAAATAAAAATGCTAATATTCACGTACTTCCAGTGATTGGAGGATTTGTTGGAGCAGATGCAGTAGCTGATGTTTTAGCTACTGGCATTTATGAATTAGATGAAATGTGTTTATTAATAGATATTGGAACTAATAGTGAAGTTTTTATTGGAAATAAAAATGGAATATTAGCTGCTTCATGTGCTTCTGGTCCTGCATTTGAAGGAATGCAAATAAAATATGGAATGAAAGCTATATCAGGTGCAATAGAAGAATTTTCAATAAAAAATAATGGAGAAGTTATTTATAAAACTATAGATAATTTAAAACCTATTGGAATATGTGGCTCAGGTGCTGTTGATATAGTTGCTGAATTATTCATAAATGGCTTTATAGATAATAGAGGTAGATTCATAAATATAAAAAATCCTAGGATTATAAAAACTGATAAAGGCTATGCATACATTATAGCATGGAAAAATGAAACAGCTATAAACGAGGATATAACTTTTAGCCAAGAAGACATAAATGCTATTCAATTAGCAAAATCAGCAATTCATACTGCATGTGTTTTATTAATGAAGAAAATGAATATTAATGAAGAGGATATAGATAAATTATTTATTGCTGGAGCATTTGGAAATTATCTTAATCCAATAAATTCAATAAATATTGGTTTAATACCTGACATTCCAATAGAGCGTATTTCTTTTGTTGGAAATACTGCTATTTCAGGAGCAAAAATTTGTCTCCTATCTAAAAAAATGAGAGAAGAAGCATCTTTTATTACTAAAAAAATTAAATTTATTGAATTAGCTACAGATCCAGAATTTCCTAAAGAATTAGCTAATTCGATGTATCTTCCATATAAAGATTTATCTAAATATCGTTCTGTTGAAGAAAGATTAAAAAATAGAAAAGTGACTAACTTTTAATATAGGTTTTATTTATCTTTAATATTTATTTTTATTTAAAAGAAAAGCTTTAAGATTTATCTTCTAATACTTCTTCGATTAAATCAAAATCAATAAATTCTTCTTTAACAGTATAGTAATTTCCTTCATCTTTTATAAAACGAGCAGAACAAATAATATCTTCTTTAGAACGCTTATACATTGTCAAAAATGAAATTTCATCATTTAAATTGAAATAATTCAATTTTACTCCAAATTTTATTTTAATATCTTTTAGTTTAAATCCAGTTAATGAATTTTTTATTTTTTCTATTTCTTCGATTTTTGGTTTAATAATATATTTATATCTATATCTTTTCCATTTTCTTTTTTGTTTTTGTATCGTTCTTACTCACCTTTTTTAGAATTTTTATTTATTCTTAAGTAAAATCACCCATTTCTCATTAATTATTTTTTCTTCTTAATTCTTAAATTTTTAATATTTTTCTCATTATTTATTTATTTTTTATTATTTGAAATCGGTATTTTATATATTTTTACGCTTTTTAAATA
>CAZHGP010000067.1:0-4659 GCA_964532175.1 uncultured Nitrososphaeria archaeon | reverse complement strand
AATATCTTGGAAAAACAAGACTTGGCACACCAATATATATTAATAAAAAAGCTTTACAAGCAGATTTATTAATTGGAATTGGAATGATAGCTCCTCATAGAGTATGCGGATTTAGTGGTGGTTCATCTATAATACAACCAGGGATATCTGGAGAAGAAACTACTTTTTATACACATTGGTTAAGTGCTCAATATAGTGGTATTGAAATACTTGGTAAAATAGATAATCCAGTAAAAAATGAAATGAATGATGTAGCTTCAAAAACAAATTTAAAATTTATTATTAATGTAGTTTTAAATAAAAATAATGAAATAGTTGAAATATTTACTGGTGATTTTATAAAAGCATGGCGAAAAGGTGCAGAATTTTCAAGTAAAGTATATGGAGTTAAAATACCTTTTCAAGCAGATATTGTTATAGCAGATTGTCCACCACCATCTGATATTAATATGTGGCAAGCAAGTAAGTCGATATATGCTTCTGAATTAGTAATAAAACCAGGTGGAACTATAATTCTTTTAGCAAGATGTATTGAAGGTATTAGTAAAGAACATCCTGAAGTTGAAAAATTTGGATATTTAGGATTTAAACAAATAAAAGAATTAGTTAATGAGGGAAAAATAAAGGATTTAACAGCAGCAGCGCATATAGCTCATGTTGGAAGAATAATAAAAGATAAAGCAGAATGTATACTTATTTCAAGTGGCATAAAAAAAGAAATTGCTGAAAAAGTAGGATTTAAATATGAAGAAAATCCCCAAGAGGCTATATTAAAAGCATTAGAAAAGCATTCTAAAGAAGCTAAAATTGTTATACTACATAATGCGCCAACAATTCTCCCTATTTTAGAAAAATGAGCTTCTTTATTTAACTTTAAATATTTTTTATAAAATAAAAAATATATGTATTTGCTTGGAATAGATGTTGGCACATCTGGTACAAAATCTATAATATTTGATTTAAAAGGAAACATAATATCTAAAGCATACGCAGAATATTCATTAATAACTCCTGAACCTGGATGGGTTGAACAAGATCCTGAAATATGGTGGAATGCAACTATCAAAACAATTAAAAATGCTATAGAAAAAGCATTTATAAAAGTAGATGAAATAAAATGTATAGGTCTTAGTGGACATACAAATACTCCATCTTTTATAGATAAAAGCGGTAAGCCTTTATACCATTCGATAGTTTGGATGGATAGGAGAGCTGAAAAACAAGCTAATATTATACGTGAAAAAATTGGTAATAAGAAAATTCATAAAATTACTGGTGTTAAAATAGATCCATTTTATTCAGTTTATAAAATATTATGGTTAAAAGATAATCATCCAAACATAATTGAGAAAATTCATGCAATATTACAACCAAAAGATTATATCGGTTTAAAACTTACTGGAGAATTTTTCCTTGATAAAGCATTAGCTTCTTCAAGTGGTTATTTAGATATTAATAAAGGAGAATATGCATATGATTTATTAGAAGAAATAGGTTTTCCAATAGAAAAGCTTCCAAAACTTGTACTTCCATATGAAATTGTTGGAGAAGTTACTGAAGAAGCAGCAAAATTAACTGGATTAAGAAAAGGGACTCCAGTAGTAGCTGGTAGTGGAGATGTAATGGTCAATGCTATTGGTTGTGGAACAATTGAAATAGGTTCTGCATATAATAAAATGGCTACTGCATCAGATATAGTTGTATGTATAGAAAAACCAATTTTTGATCCAAAAACTAGAATGGTTTTCTATAGTCATGTTATACCTAATAAATGGCTTCTTGTAGGAGGATCAAATAGTGGTATATGCTATAGATGGTTTAGAGATCATTTTGGAATTATTGAAAAAGAAATAGCAAAAAATTTAAACAAGGATCCATATGAAATAATGGATGCTGAAGCAGAAAATGTGGAACCAGGATCAAATAATTTAATTTTCTTACCTTATTTAGCTGGTGCTAGAAGTCCAATATGGGATACAAATGCAAAAGGAGTATTTTTAGGTATTACTTTAAATCATGGAAAAAATCATTTTATACGTTCAATTTTAGAAGGGATTGCATATGATGTAAAACATCGTATAGAAATTATAGAAAAAGATTTTGGAATTAAAATTAATGAAATAAGAATTGTTGGTGGTGGAGGAAAATCAAATCTTTGGAGGCAAATAATGGCAGATATTTATAATAAAAAAATACTTTTGCCTGCTGGAAGCGAACAAGAATGCTTTGGTGCTGTAATTCTTGCTGGATATGGAGCTAAAATATATAGTGATATAACTAAAACTGTTAAAGAATTAATTCCGATAATAGATATAAAAGAACCTAAAAAAGAAAATGTAGAGAAATATTCTAAACTATTTAAAATTTATGTAGAACTCTATGATAAACTTAAAGAAGCATTCTATTTATTATCTTATTAAAAACTTTTATAATCTTAACTTTAATAAAAATTTATAAAAAGGCTACTTAAAAGAAAATATGTTTAATTGGAGATGTACTATTTTGTATTCATTATTTTTGAATTATAGAGTAAATTTAAAACATTTTTTAAAATTAATATAATTTCTCCTCTATTCTATTAATGATATTATAAAGTGAATTTCTATGTCATTCTCAATTGAAACATATAATTTAACACGCATATTCAAATCTAAACAAAGCGGTAAAATAAATATTATAAAAGCTTTAGATAATGTTAATTTGAAGGTTTCTAAAGGAGAACTTTTTGGTTTACTTGGTCCAAATGGAGCAGGAAAAACAACTTTAATAAAAATTCTTTGTACTCTTTTATTTCCTACTTCTGGAAAAGCTTATGTAAATGGATATGATATTTTAAAAGATACTTCAAAAATTAGGGAAATAATAAATGTTGCTAGTGGTGGAGAAACACCTGGATATGGAATTTTAACTGTTAAAGAAAACTTATGGTTTTTCTCTCAACTTTATGGAATACCAAATAAAATAGCTAAAGAAAGAATTAATGAACTTTTGGAAATAGTTGATTTAAAAGATAAAGCTAATGAAAGATTAAATAAACTCTCAAGCGGTATGAAACAAAAATTAAATATAGCTAGAAGCTTAATTAATGACCCTCAAATACTTTTTCTAGATGAACCTACGCTTGGATTAGATGTTATTTCAGCTCATCAAATAAGAGAATATATTAAATTTTGGATTAAAGAGAAAGAGAATAGAACTGTTTTCCTTACAACTCATTATATGGCTGAAGCTGAGGAATTATGTGATAGAGTTGCAATTATAAATGAAGGGAAAATAATAGCATGTGATACACCTGAGAATTTAAAGAAAATGGTTTCAAAAGGTTCTTCATTTGAAATAGAAATAGCATATATAAATGATGAAAAAATTAATTTATTGAAAAGTTTGAAAGGTATTATGGCACTTTCTTTTAATCATAAAATTGATGAGAATTTAACAATTATAAAAATCATTGTTGAAAATGAATCAATAATTTCTGATGTTATTTCTATGATTTTAAGTCTTAAATCAAAAGTAATTTCTCTTAAAAAAATTGAACCAACATTAGAAACAGTTTTTATGTCATTAGTTGGAAAAGGTTTGGAAAATGATTAAATCATTTATAAGAAACTTAAAAGCCATTTATGGAAGAGTATATGTAAGAATCATTGGTGGGAATAGATATTTACATGAAATTTTTGCAGATGCTTTTTTACCATTATTGAATCTTTCAGCATACGTTTTTGTTTATAAAGCTATGAATGCTCCTCAGGATTTAGCTAGTTTTGTTATTATTGGAGGTGTAATGGTAACATTTTGGTTGAATGTTCTATGGAGTATGGGTGCTCAATTATATTGGGAGAAAGAAATGGGCAATCTAGAAATCTTTCTACTAGCTCCAATATCAAGAATGGCCATATTATTTGGCATGGCCATAGGAGGTATAATAAATACTTCTCTTAGAGCTTTAGCAACATTGATTTTAGGATTGTATATTTTCAATGTTAAATTTAATATAACAAATCCTATTTTGGTATTTATTATTTTCATATTAACATTAATAGCTTTATATGCTTTAGGCATGCTCTTCTCTTCTTTATTCTTATTGTTTGGTAGAGAAGCATGGCATTCAGCAAATCTTTTACAAGAACCAATATATTTCCTTTCAGGAATATATTTTCCAATAAAATATTTTCCATTTTGGCTTCAAGTTATCGCTTCCCTTATACCTCTTACAATTGGTTTAGATGCTATAAGAAAATTAATTATTTATGGATATGATTTTATTGATATTCAATTGCATTTCTTTCTATTAATTTTCCTTTCTATCATATTATTATTACTTGCTAAATTTTCTTTAAACTATATGGAAAAAATTGCTAAAAGGGAAGGAAGATTGACTCTTAAATGGATTTAAAATTTAACTTATCCTTAATACTTTAAGTCTGTCATTTTTACTATTTTTTATTAAATTTCTTATTATTTTGTTAATTTTCTTGAACTTCCTAAGTTTTAATCTTTTGCTTATTTTTCAAACTAAGAAATGAGTCTCAATCTTATTCTTCATAGAATGCGTTTGAAATTATGGTGTATACAATTTATTACGTTAAATTACTTTATTTTTTATTTCATGTATAAAATAATAAAGTTAAATCATAAAGTAAAAATTTAGAGACTTTT
>CAZHGP010000066.1:0-4804 GCA_964532175.1 uncultured Nitrososphaeria archaeon | reverse complement strand
CCATACAATCCATGTTTTACCGCATTTTTTCATATTTATTTTTCCATGTAAAACAAGTTCAAGAAGTAATGTTTTTGCAGTAGCCCAACTAACATTAAATTTTTCAGAAATACCACTTACGCAAACAGGTTCATTTTCCTCAATAAATTTAAGAATTTCATCAATATTAATAGATTTATTACCACTCTTCATATTATTCTTATAATAATTATTATCAATTTTACTTATAAATTTTTCTTAAATCTTTATTGTATTCATTAATATTCACAGATTTAGAAATATTCTTATAAAGTTTAATGTTTAAAAAGATATTTACATATTATTTAAATAAAAATATTTAAATAAGTATTTATTAATATATTAACAGAAATATTATGTCAAGTGTTTATAAAAAGCTCATAGAAGGATTAGCAGAATCTGAAAATAACAAGGAAAAATACTATTATTATCTTAAAAGAATTGTTGAAGAGAACGCTAAATTTTTAGGGGATAAAATTGTTGCAGATATCTATTTTAGAGAATTAGCTACTAAATATCCTCACGATGCTAATGCTATTCTTTTAAAAGAAAAACTTAGAACTTTAAGAAATGAATATGAACGCTTAAAAAAGATTAATGGAGGAGTAAATTTTAGAAAAGCTTTTTTAGTTAAACGAGAAATAGATAAATTAAAAATATCATTAAAAAAAGAAGAAACTCAAAGTTTTATAAAATCTTCTAATGTATTAGAAAATATTTCCTCTTTAGGAACAAAAAGTTTTAATGAGATTAAAGATAGTGTAAATTCTTTTAAAGATAAATTTTCAAATATTTTAAATAAATTTAATAAAAATTTACCACCAACTATCAGCGAGAGAGGGCAATTAATAGATTCATTTAATATTCAAAGATGGAGTAATGAAAATATTTCACGTTATTTAATAAAAGGCCTTAAGAATGCTTCTATTCATCATAAAAGCTATAAGAAAGTTGTGGAAAGGTTAGAGAAAGCTAGAAAAGAACCTATATGGTGGTAAAAAATAAAATAGCAAATTATTTTTTTATAATTTTACTTTATTTTTTAAACAAATCTTGAAAAACAAGTATTCGAACATTCATAGGTTTTTTTGTTATTTCTCCAATTCTACTTCCTATTAAATATACCTCTTCATTTATATTTGAAGCTAAATCTACAAGTCTCTGTGTAATAACTCCATCAAAAACAATATATTTAATATTTTTATAATCCTCAATTTTTTTAGCTAATTCGCTTACAGGAACTTTCTCGATTATATTTGCTTCATTATCCATTAAGTATGCCATTAAACTTCCCTCAATTTCTTTAGTAATCTCTAATACATTGTTTGGCAAATCGAATTGCTTTTTTTCAAGAATTAAACTTTTATATTTTTCTTCTTTTATCATTTTTGCTTCTTCAAATGCATCTGCTATTTCTTTTCCAGTAAGTTCTTCTACTTCCTTTCCATAAGGAGCTCTTACAACAAAATCTATTTTCACTCCCTCGCTTAATAATTGTTTTAATATTAAATCTCCCCCTCTATCTCCATCAAGAAAAGCTATAACTTTCTTTTTTGATTTAGCAATTTCTTTAACAGTTTCAGGTATTTTCACTCCTTCAACTGCTATAACGTTTTTATAACCATGTCTTAAAAGATTTATAACATCTGCTCTACCTTCTACAATTATTAATTCTTCACTTTCTTCAACTTCTGGGCCTGCAGGAAGTTTTTCCGGTCCATATTCAACAATCTTGGCTTTTATAAGTGCCTCTTCAATTTCTCTTAAAACTTCATCTTCAATAGGTATTTTTTTCATTTCCCAATCATATAGAATTGCTTTAGCTCTTTCAACAATTTTTCTCCTTTTTTCAGCTCTTACATCATTTATTTTATCTATTTTAACTTTCGCTGAATATGGTCCAACCCTATCAACAATTTCAAGCATAGCTGCTATTAATGCAGTTGCACTTCTTTCAAGACTAACTGGTACGTATATTTTTCCATGAGTTTTACTTCCTACTTTTTCTACTTCAACTTCTATTCTTCCTATCCTTCCTGTTCTTTGTAATTCTCTTAAATCAAATTCTGAACTAAATATGCCCTCTGTTTTCGGCGCATTACTTATAGTAATGCTTGACCGAAGAGAGCTCCTACAATATCTGGTTTATCAACATTACCCTCTACTTCTATACTTGCTTCTATAATATACTTAACTGTTGAAGTTTGACTCATTTAACCACCCCCATTCATTTTTTAAATACGTATAAATATCTTCTATCTCATTAATACCAAATTTCTTAAATTCACTTATTTTTCTCCAATAATATAAATCAACTTTATATCCTTTTATTGAAAGTAAGTTATAAAGTTTTTTACATATTTTTTTCCCTTCTTTATCAAAATCTACTAATAAAATGAATTTCTTAATAGTTCCTTCTTTATGTAAAAATTCTAATAATTGTCTATATTCTAAGATTTTTCCTTTAAAACCAAAACTTCTTAATGCTTTTATATCCCTTTTTCCTTCTACTATTAAAATTGTTCCCTCTTCTTTATTTAAATCATCGATTATTTTTATTAAAGAATCCATTATAAAATTATTCTTCTTAACTTCATTTTTAAACTTCATTTTTTATAACATCGAATTCTTTAAGTCTATTTTTCTTAAATATGTATAAATTAAAGTCTCTTAAATGTTTTCATCTTTCTTTTCTTTAATAATATTTAATATTTCAGGTTTATTATCAAAATATTTCCTTACAGGTTCTAGAATTTTTATTAAATTTTCTGAAACAGCTTTCTTAAGATCTAAAGGATGTAATTTTCCTTTTTCAAATTCTTCTTTTAATTCTTTAAATGAATAAAATGTTATTTTTCCACCATATTTGCTAGGTCTTTCAACTTCTAGTTTTTGATAATAAGGAAAAATTATATAATTACAAATTTCTATTATTGGATTATTATTTATTTCCTTTGCTGGACAATAAGCTTTCATAATTTTTTCTTCAATTATTTTTGGAGAATCATGAATAGCTATAAATGTTTCAGGTTTACTCGAAGACATTTTTTCTCCAGGCCCTGTTAAGGAAGTTAGTATGGCTGTATGAAGACATACTGGTTTTTTATAACCTATTTCTGGTAAAAATTCTCTAGCAAGCATATGTATTTTCCTTTGATCCATTCCTCCATGAGCAATATCTACATTTAAATAAGCAATGTCAAGACATTGAAAAACTGGATAAACTATTTGTGAAACACGAGCATCTTCCATTTTTCTACCTACAATTGTCATACTTCTTTTTGCTCTTGCAATAGTTATGCGTAAACTAAGTTTCATGAAATCTTCAATATATTTTTTATCTAATTCGAAATCTGATCCTTGTATAAATATTGTTTTTTGAGGATCTAATCCGCACGCAATAAAGCAATGTTGTGAATATTCTTGCATTTTATGAATCCATTCTAAAGATCCTTTTCTATTCATAAAAGTATGTAAATCAGGCCATAAAACTTTTACAATCAAACCAATTTTTTGTAAATCTATTTGTTTTTTAATAGCTATTAAATGTCCTAAATGAATTGGTCCGCTTGTTTCGTATCCACAATAAGTTATTGGATACTCTTTTTCTTCTAAAACTTTTCTCAATTCTTCTTCGTTTATAATTTCTACTGTAGGTGGGCTTTTTATAATCTTTATTTTTTCCTCTATGTCCATACCTTATTCTATGGAATAAAATGGTAATTTAAAAACTTTGGGGTACTTTTGTTGCTCGCCACGAACATTGTTTATCATTGGAAGAGCTTAAACTCTTTCTCAAAACAACTCTTGGATGGCGAGCAATTGTACCCCATTTTTTATTAAAAAATTTTTAAAATAAAAACTTTTATTACTATCTTTCGATTAAAAATGTATTTTAAATAGTATTTAAAGAGTAAGTAGATTGGAAAATGAGTTATATAGATGATTTTCTTGAAGCTGGAAAAATAGCTAAAAAGATAAGAGAAGAAATTAAAAAAGTAGTTAAAGAAGGGGAAAAATTGCTTGAAATTGCTGAGTATCTTGAAAATAGAATAAGGGATGAAGGAGGAAATCCAGCTTTTCCATGTAATATAGGTATAAATGAAGTAGCAGCTCATTATTCTCCTATTCCAGATGACTCTTCAATTATACCACCAAATTCGATTATAAAAATAGATATTGGTGTGCATATAAATGGATGTATTGCCGATACCGCTTTAACAATTAGTTTAAATCCAGAATATGATCCTTTAGTTTCAATTGTTAATATCGCTTTAGATGAAGTATTAAAAATTATTAAAGCAGGTATTTCAATATCATTTATAGGCGAAGTTATTAGCTCAACTATCAAAAAATATGGTTTTAAGCCTATCTCAAATTTGACAGGTCATGAAATAAGTAGATATAAACTACACGCAGGGACTTCGATTCCTAATATACCCACAAGAGAAAAAACTACTCTCAAAGAAAATCATATATATGCTATAGAACCATTTGCAACTTTTTCTAAAGCCGTAGGTGAAGTACTCTCTGGTAAAGAAATAACAATATTTAAACTTAAAGAAGATTTTGTTATTAAAGAAGAAAATTTTATTAAAAAAATTAAAGATAAAGTAGGCTTTTTACCTTATTCTCTTAGATGGTTTAGATTATCAGAAATTGAAGAAAAGGAGCATCAAAAACTTTTAAAAAAAGGTATAATAGTTGGCTATCCTGTTCTAATAGAAAAATCCGGTTACCCTGTAGCGCAAGCTGAACATACAGTTTTAGTTCTAAAAGATGGTTG
>CAZHGP010000065.1:0-5164 GCA_964532175.1 uncultured Nitrososphaeria archaeon | reverse complement strand
AATGAAGAAGGGTTAAATAGTAGTTTTTGCTATTATTTTCTAGTATCTTCTTATGAATGAGGTTAAGTATTCTAAGGATGCTTGTTCCAGAAAGGGATTAAACTATGATAGAAAGTCAGACACATAAAGAATATGATATTTTAGCAGAATGTTATGATAATCTTTATAGTAATCCGCAAATAAATTATATGCATGAAATTGAAAAAAATATTTTATTGAAATTTATTAAGCAAGGCTTAATTCTTGATATTGGTTGTGGAACAGGTAAACAAACATTATTTTTAGCTAATAAGCATATGAAAATCATAGGTTTAGATATTTCTAATGAAATGATTAAAAAAGCTTTAGAAAAAGCTAAGAATGAAAATGTATGCGATTGCTTTTTTGTAGTTGGTAGTGGTGAATTTTTACCATTTAGAAGTAATTCCTTTAATAATATTTTTTCCTTTTTTGGTGCATTAAACCATATGCCTAAATATGAAATAGCAATAAAAGAAATTTCAAGAGTTTTAAAGAAGAAAGGTATAGCAATAGTTTCTGTAGCAAATGATTATTCAATACATTGGTTTTTTCAAGAAATCAAGAGAGGGATATCTTCAATTATAAAAAATTTCTCAAAAAATGAAGAATATATTTTTATAAAAGTTCCAAATGGAAGAATTCTAAATATTTGGACTCATTATTTTTCACCAAAAAGCTTACTTTCTTTATTTAAAAGAAATAATTTTAAAACTATTAAACTTGGAAGCATTTTTTTATTCGTTCCACCAAATTATAATCCATGTAAAGATTTAAAAATAAAAACTTCTATGAGATTTTTATTTCTTATTGAAAATATTTTTAGATGGATTTATCCATTCAATTTTTTTGGAGAATATTTATTTTTAATTTCTGAAAAATTATGATGGAAAAATTTCAATATCATTTGTTTTTGGCAATTCTACCATGAGTTTTTCACTAAAATCAAAGATTGTTTCTCCATTCAAAATAGATTCTATAGCATTTACATAATTCATTGCAAAATATTTTTGCCATGAAATTGGATGTTTCTTTTTAAATTTTTTACATGAATTTCTAATTATTTCAGCTCCATTCCATCCTTTTTTAAATAATTTTATTACTTCTAATACTTCATCAGGAATATTTACTTCATCTAATTCTTCTCTATATTTTTTAAAGAATAAATTACAATAATTTTTTACATCTACTGGTTTATCATTCCAAAAAATAATTGCTTTAGTTCCTTTTTTAGCAGCATTCCATCTTGCTTTAACATAATTTTCATATGAACATTTATTAGTTACCTTTTTCCCTTTTAACCATCCTAATGTTATTAATTTCAGAATGAAAAGTGAAGCACATAGATATGATGGGATATTACTATCACATACTCTTAATTCAAGTGTTGGAGGTTTAGATTTTATAGCATAATTATAACTAATTTCATTATAATGATCCATATTCAATTTTCCTCTTGGAACTATGCTACAATAATTTTCACTGCATCTAATCAATCTATTAGATGCATTATTCGTTATTTCCTCTCTCCATATAGGAGAATTTGCTGATAAAGCTATTATGAATGGAATATGATCATGAATATGAATTGCTAATTTTTCAGCATCTTTTTTATTTATTCCATTTTCTCCAAGCCCTATATGCAAATGTGCTCCTGCAAATCTATCTTTCCAACCACCTACTAAAGCTAATACTTCAGAATTTTCTTCTTCAACATATCGATAATTTTTTAATAAATATTTTCTTAAACCATTTTTTAATAAGAAAAGTGCTTCATGAAGAGAATAAAAAACTTTGCTATCATATTCTGAACCTATGCTTTCATCTTTTGTAAATTTCTCTCCTTTCTCAATAACAGATTTTTTCGGATATATTACTTTCCTATGTATTTCTAACTTTGGTATATTTATTGTGTAAAATTCAACTTCAACTCCCATAGAAATTAATGCTTTATTGTTATACATACACTCAACTTTTGCTAAAAAGTTTCTTTTTATATATATACTTTCAAATTAGTAGAATTAAATTTTATAGAAAATTAAAGTTTAAAAAATCGCTTTTTTTATTTTTTCAGTTTTACTCCTTTTAAATAAAGCTCTTTGTACATGTATTCTTCTTAAAAACGATTTATTTTAAAAAATATCGTAAGAAAGATAAATATAATCTTTTTATTTATTTATAAAGATTATATTACAAGTTTTAGTAAATTCGCTTAAAGTTTTTTAAATAAATTCCTATGTTTTTTATTATAATCTTCCAAATTAATTAAATATTAAGCTATTTAAAGTTTTATTTTGAAAATAATAGATTTAATTTTTCTCTTATTTAAATTATATATGAGGGGGATCTTTTTTAAATGAAAAGGAAAATAATAAAAAGTTAATGCCAAAAATTAAATATGAAGTTTTATATAGATTATTTTTCTATAATTTTTCCTTTAAGTGAGAACATTGTTTAAAGGAGGATGGATAGGTAAAATTTTAAGAATTAATTTAAGTAATAAAAAATCTAAGATTGAAAATCTTAATGAAGAAATCGCATTAAATTTCATTGGAGGAAGAGGATTTGCAATAAAAATACTTTGGGATGAAATTAAAGAGAATTTAGATCCTTTAAGTCCTAATAATAAATTAATTTTTGCAACTGGACCACTTACTGGGCTTCCAATACCAAGTAGTGGGAAAATGCAAATTGCTTCAAAATCTCCTCTTACTAATGGTTATGGAGATGGTAACATAGGTAGTAAAGCTGCAATTCAATTAAAAAGAGCAGGCTATGATGTATTAATATTAGAAGGTAAAGCTAAAGAACATAGTATAATTTTTATCGAGAATGATAAAGTTTTTATTGAAGAAACGAATCTTTGGGGTAAAGATACTTGGCAAACACAAGATGCTCTTGAAAAAGAATATGGGAATGATTCTGGAATACTATTAATTGGTCCTGCAGGTGAAAATCTTGTTAAATATTCTATAATTTTTTCTGAAAAAGGTAGAGCTGGTGGAAGACCTGGATTAGGTGCAGTAATGGGTTCAAAGAATGTTAAAGCAATAGTAATAAAAGGGGATAAAGAAATTCCTATTGCTAATAAAAATGATCTTATTGAACTTGGTAAAAAAGGATATAGAGAAATAGTATCTTCAAGTAATTATAATGCATGGATTCGTCAAGGAACAATGGGAGTTTTTGAATGGTGTCAAGTTAATAGCACATTGCCTACAAGAAATTTTAGTGAAGGTATTTTTGAATATTCAGAAAACTTAGATGGCAATTCTATGGAAAAATATTTTAAAATAGGTCAAAAAGGTTGTCCTTTTTGTAATATGAAATGTGGTAATTTATGTAAAATAAAATCAGGTAAATTTAAAGGGGAAATAGTAGAAGTTGATTATGAAAACATTGGTATGCTTGGTCCAAATTTAGGAATTAAAGATATGGATTCAGTTCTTTCTTTAAATTTAATTGCTGATAAATATGGAATAGACACTATTAGTTTAGGTGGAGTTCTTGCTTTTATAACTGAAGCTTTTGAAAAAGGATTTTTAAAAGAAGAAGATTTAGGATTAAAAATAGAATGGGGAGATACAGAAGCATACTTAAAACTTATTGAAATGATTATTTCAAAAGAAGGGTTTGGAAAATACATGGCAGAAGGAACATTAGCCTTATCTGAAAAAATAGGTGGTAATTCTAAAAGTTTTGCAATGCAAATTAAAGGGCTTGAAATTTCTGCATATGAATGCCATACATTACATGGAATGGCTTTAGCATATGGTACTTCTCCAATAGGAGCTCATCATAAAGATGCATGGTTTATTTCATTAGAAATAGCCGAAGGAAGAGATATAATAAATAAAGAGAAAGTTGAGAAACTTATATTAATGCAAAGAAGGAGGAGCTTTTTTGAAACAGCAGTTACTTGTAGGCTTCCATGGGTAGAGGTAGGCTTTAATTTAGATTGGTATCCAAAATATTTAGAAGCAGCTACTGGAATAAAATTTACTTGGGATAAAATATATGAAGTTTGTGATAGAATATATTCTTTAATAAGAGCTTTTTGGATAAGAGAGCTTGGATATTGGAATAGAGAAATGGATTATCCACCTGAGAAATGGTTTAAGCAACCATATACTAAAGGTCCTTATGCTGGAAGAAAACTTGATAAAGAAACTTATGATAAAATGCTTTCATGGTATTATGAATTAAGAGGATGGGATGAAAGAGGAATACCTAAAAAATCTACATTAAGAAATCTAGGTTTAGATTATGTTATACCAGAAATAGAAAAGAAAGGAATAATTTTAAAAGAATGAAATAATAAACATAAACTATATATCTAAGAGAAATCTAACAATGACTTTACTTTTTTCATAAATTATTTCCATTAAAGCATAAGTCATAGATTTTATTCCTATTCCATGAGTATGTTTTTCGTAATTAAATTCTTCTCCTTTAACAATAGCTTCTAAAAAAATTTTATCTTCTTTCTTAGAAATTTTTTTAATATTAAAAATACATGGAATAAAATTTTCTATTTCAAAAATTTGTAAAAGTTTTTCAATCCAATTATAAAGTAAAGAAAATTCATCAAACCCTTCAATAATAATTTCTTTCTTAATAATAGGAGAAACATTATTTAAATCTGTAATAGCATTAAATGTTGCTTTAGCTGCTTCTTCAAAAGCCTCTTTAAGATTAGCTCCATAAGCTTCAATATATAAATCAGACATATGTTCTAGATATCTATATCCTCTATTCATAAAGAAAAATTATTTTAAGCTCCGCTTAATATTCTTTATTCGTAAGCCGGGGTCGCCTAGTGGATATGGCGCAGAATATGCGTAAGCCTTGAGTAGTTTTAGAAAGCCTGTGGTCCATTTTGGACCGCGTGGGTTCAAAATTAAGAGTGTAGTTATTTACACTCTTAATGAAATTCCCACCCCCGGCGTTATTCTTAAACATAAAAATATAAAATAGAATTAATTAGAAACTTCATTCCAGAATTTTTTATATTTATATCTTTTTTAACATTATAATAATGTTTGCCCTTTTTTTATAATATGAATTACTTTAACATTCATTTTCTCTAAATGATTTGAAATAAATCTACGATGACAATATTTTGGATTAATTTCCATACACATAA
>CAZHGP010000064.1:0-5204 GCA_964532175.1 uncultured Nitrososphaeria archaeon | reverse complement strand
AACATTATTATCTTCATGCATATTATCTTATTTTCAAATACATTTTTCTGGTACTGGTTTTGGAAATAGTATGTATCCTACTTTAAAGCAAGGAGATTTAGTATTAATGATTCCATATAATATTCTTAAAATATTTAATATTAAACCTAAAGTTAATGATATTATTGTTTATAAATCTCCAATTGATGAAAAATTAGTATGTCATAGAATTATTGAAATTAATAATGATGTAATAATTACTAAAGGAGATTTTAACCATGCTATTGATCCATACAATATTTCTGAAGAAGATATTATAGCAATTGTTCCTACAATTTTCAATATTCCTTTACATATTCCATTTTTAGGATGTTTCTTATGCACATTAAATTCTAATTTGTTTTTAAAAACTTTATTTCTTTTTATACTTATATCTTTAGAAATATTTTTAACATACCTTTTAATTAGAAAATCTTAAAATCGAAAGATTAATTATGTTATTAAATTTTCTTTTTGATATATTTTCATTTTTTCAAATTTTTATAACAAATTTTATTGAATGGCTTAAATCTATGTCTTTTATAAATTTATTATTATTACTTTGGCCATATATATTAATAGATTTTTCTCGCTCAATTGGAAAAAGCATTATTTTATTAATTCATTCATTTTTTTCTAAAAAAGAAGAAATGCTAACAGAATGGCCTAAATTATCAATTATAATTCCTGCAAGAAATGAAGAAAAATTTATACGCAATTCTATTCAATCAGTTTTAGAAGCAGATTATCCAAATAAAGAAATTATAGTTATTGATGATGGTTCTATTGATAGAACATTTGAAATAGCATCTTTTTATACTTCTAAAGGAGTTAAAGTTTTTAAACGTTATGCTCCAAGCGGTTCAAAAGCTTTAGCAATTAATTATGGGATTGCACATTCTACAGGAGATATAATAGTTTCTATAGATGCTGATACAATAATAGAATATAAATCTCTTAAAGAAATAGTAAAAAAATTCAATGATCCAAATGTTTTAGCTGTTTCAGGAAATGTTAGAATTTTAACTGGTGAGAGTGGTAAGAAAAATATTTTAACAAAATTTCAAGCATATGAATATTTATTATCTATGGAAACAGGACGAAGGTATGCTTCTTTGCTTAATACTCTTCTTATTATACCTGGAGCAATGGGTGCTTTTAGACGTAAAGAATGTTATGAAATGGGACTATTTGATAAAGATATAATTACAGAAGATTTTGATATAACTATAAAAATAAGAAAAATTGGAAAAATTGTTTTTGCTGAAAAAGCAATTAGTTGGACTTATTGTCCAGATGAATGGAAAAAATGGATTAGGCAAAGAATTAGATGGTCTTATGGTCAAATAGAAACTTTATGGAAACATAGAAATACTCTTTTTAAATATCATTTTTCAACGCCATTCGTTGCAGCTTTTTATGATATGATATTTATGGATATAATATTATTATTCATAAGATTTTTATGGATGCCATATCTTTTAATATCGTATACTAATATTTTTCCATATTTAATGACATTAACATTTCTTTTATATTTATTAAATGAAGCAATTATTGCAATTACTGCAGGATTATTATCTCCTAGAAAAGAAGACTTAAAATATTCTTATCTTATACCATTTATGATAATTTTCTATAGACCTTTTTATGGTTTAATTCGTTTTATAGCTTATGTTAAATGGTTTTTAAAAAGAAAAGCTAAATGGTAATATTTATTTTGTTATAAATAAACAATATGGGTCTCCTTTAGCTACACACTTTTCTTCAATAACTTTAACTTCTTTATTGAATAAATTTTTTAATATTCCTGTTAAATATCCTTTAAAGAAATAACTACATGGTTCTTTCTTCATCCCTTTAAATGGTATACACTCATATAATTCATGAACTTTAATAATAGCTACACATTTTTCTTCATCAAATTCTTCTAATTCTGGAATTCCCCATCCTTTTGCAATTCTTTCAATAAGAATTGCTTTTAATACTTCAACCCCTTTTATATTATATCTTTCTTTTGTTTTTTTAACAGCATTTTCACCAAGTTCCATTCCCATTTCATACAATATTGTAGCTCCTCCTGAACCAAATACTTCATAAAGTCTTTTTACAATATTTGCAAAACTATCAACTCGAAGAGTAATGCTTCTTTCATTTAAAACTAATAAAGGAAAATGAAAATTATCAACTAATAATCCATTAATTTTTTCTTCATTAAAATTCATATCTAAGATAAAATTCATACTTCTAATTCTTTCAACAATTTCTTTTACTTCTACATCAGAATTTGTAAAATCTGCAAAAAAACTCCATGTAGCTTCTTCTTTATCTGGATATGCAACATGAAAACCTGATAAAATATTTATTTTATGCTTAGCCATTATACTTGAAATTTTTTCAATTACTCCAGGTAAATTTTTAAGTTTAAAAGAAAATTCTACGATTTTTCTATCAGGAGAATAAGTTCCAGAAAAGATTTCTTTTGGAATAAAATTTTTATTCATCTTACTTCACTACATTATTATTTTAAATCTATTAAAAAATTCCTATATAAAATTTTATATTTATTTAACATTTTCACCATCCAGCTTTTATTCTTAAAAATTCTAATACTTTAGGATGAACAATTTTTAATATTAAATCATTTAATGTTTTAGTATCTTCATTTTCATAAGTATGTACATTAAGACTTTCTAAGAATTTTTTAGCATTTTCAGAAAATTTTGGAATTGCTATACAATATTTTTCTCTTGCATTTACATCATATGCTTTTGCATAAAAAGCTAAAGCATCTTTTTCATCAACCATTTTCTCTTTAATGATTACATCTAAAACAATATCTGGTGATACTTCTTTATCATACTTTGTATAAACTACTAAACTAAAATTATGATCTATACCAGATTTCCCTTTAATATTAATATTCTGGAATGCTATTAACCCATTTTTATTAAAATATTCAACTACAGGTTTTAAATCAATTGTAAGAGATTCTATCAAAATTTTTTTCTCAGGGTTTACAATGTAATTATATATTTCCTTAATTAATAAATCTTCTTTTTTATACGAATTAAAACAATTTAAGCAATTATAATAATCTATTGGAGAAATAGGAGTATCACATTGGATACATTTATAATATGTTTCAAGTTTTCTATAATCTATTCCGATAGCTTTTAATTCTTTCCTACATTTTGGACAGAATAAACCTCTTTTATCAATGAATTTTTCTTCAAAATCTACATAACCACATTTTAAATGTTCTATCATTACCCCTTTTTTAATATTCTTTGATCCACATATTGGACATCTTAATTCGATCAAAAATGCAAATGAATTGCAATTTGGACAAAATAATTTATTACCTAAAGATTCTTTTAAGAAGAAACCTTCTTTAAACATTTCTTCTAAGATTTTTTTAGCTTCTTCACTTGATACATTAAGTGCTTTTTCAATTTCAGGAAATGTTTCTCCTTTGCTAAGAATTAATAAAGGTTTAAATTTACTAATATTTTTATCTCTAATAATTTTAAGAATTTTTAATATATTTTCTTTCATAAAAAATTCTTTATTTAAACTCAATTTTTGACTCACTATAATATAAACTTAAACCTTAAAATTAATAGGTATTTAAGATATATAAATATTTTATTTTTCTTAAAATTTAAGTAATAAATCTTTTAAATTATATTTAAAAAATAAAACTTAAACTTAGATATCCTTGTAAAAAAGAAAGTAAAGATTATATTTAGAAGCTATATGCACTTTTTTTGTTACTGCTTCTTTATTTTATTTAAGGAAAATGATATTTTTGATAGTATAATAAGCAAGAGTAATAAAAAGGAAAACTAATTTTTTATTTATTAATTTTTCTATGTGCTCTAATATCTTGCCAAATATCCCATGAAATATCTATTGTTAAAAATATTGAAATTAAAATATTTGTTATTGAATTTAAATAAAATATTATTAAAGTTATAAGTAAAGATAAGCTTATTGTTGAATGTTCCATCCATTCGTAACCTATTGGTTTACTATTTTTATATATTGAAATTTCATCTAACAAATCTTTTAGAAAAGCAATAAATATAGTAATATTGATTATTGGTAATAGTAGAAATTCTAAAAATAAATGAATTAATAAAATAGTTATTATTGAAAATATGAAATACAATGGATAAAGTATTATACGTTCTTGTTTTAATAAAAAGTAAATTTTTCTAGTCAATTTTATTTATTTAAATTCTTTTTTTAAAAAAATTTTTACATCATTTTTTTCTTTTTTAAAAGTTTCTTTAAATAAAAAACATAAATGATATCTATCACAATTATAATTATGAAAAATAATGCTAAATAAATTCTAGGTATAAGAATCAGATATCCTATTAAAGGTATTCTAGCTATTACTCTTCCTATAACATAATTTTCAGGAATAAGCCATGAATCTGGTGAATCAAGAGCATCTCCTTTAGTTCTAAAATAATATTTATCACTCATTATTTCTATTCCTATAACTCTATGAGTATAAACTCCACCTATAGGGCTATAAAAAGAAATTATAGTGCCATTAGTAATATTTTTTGGATTAACATTTTCGATTAAGATTAAGTCTCCTATATTTAATGTAGGAGACATACTATTTCCTTCAACTACTTGTATAGGATATGGATTATGAAGTATTATTTTAGCTATTTCCCAAGCATACAATGGAAAAGTAGCAATTAATAAAAGAATTATTATTTCTATTATTTCATTTTTTCTTTTTTTCATGATTTTTTAATTAAATTTATTACAGAAATAATATTTAAATTTTTCCAATAAATTTTTAATTATCCTGGAGAAATGATTAATGAAATATTATCTTGAAAATTCTTATCAACTCCAGGATTTAAACTTATTTCAATTCTAATTTTTAATAAATTATGTTCTTTAAAATTTAAAGTATAATAATCTGAAGGATTTTTAAGGTCTATAGAAATAATATTTATTCCATTTTCCCAAGAATCTCCAGTATAAAAATGAATTAAAAATATTGAAAAATTTTCTGGTTTTTCTAATTTTTTATTAATAAATATTTTTAATTTTTCTCCACCAATTTGTTTATTTAAATGAATCGAATCATCTATAATCATTTTTAATTCTGGAATTGCATTTACTGAAATTATAAAACTATTTCTAAAAGGAGA
>CAZHGP010000063.1:0-5242 GCA_964532175.1 uncultured Nitrososphaeria archaeon | reverse complement strand
GGCGTAGAAGGAAGCTAGGAATATACTTACCACCTCCACCAAAGAAAGAAGAGAAGTAATACTCTAATAAACATTTAATTTTGTACTACATCACTCTTCTTCATTAATAATATATGTATTTCAGCATATTTTAATAATCTCTTAAATAGATTAAATAGCTTATCTAATAAAATCGGATAAAACCCAATCAAAACAAATGGAAAAATATGCCAATAACAGCATCCTTTAATATATTTAATTTTAAACCCATATTTTAATAATATTTCTTTAATATCTTTTGCTGAATAACCAATCTCATAAACTAATATTGGGGGCGTATCTTCTGTTTTAAATGGTACTTTATTTTCTGGCAATTTATGCCTTTTTTGGAAGTCTTTAAGAGTATAACTATTAAAAGTACTAATAATACATATGGAACTTTTTTTTAATACTCTTGAAAAATCTTCAATTGCTTTTTCTAAATTTTCAAAATGATTAATAGTTAAGGTGCAAATTAATGAATTAAAAACTTTCTCTTTAAATGGAAGATTTTCAGCATCTGCTAAAATTAAATTTATATTATTTTTAAGCTTACTTCCATTTATTTTTTCTTTTAATTTCTTAAGCATTTCTAAACTTATATCTAAAGCTAAAATCTCGCATTCTTTTTTAGCAATTTTTATAGAATATCTCCCAGTTCCGCAACCTACATCAAGACAAATTTCTGAAATATTTTTAATCCATTCATTAATAATATTCTCTTCCCCTTTCTCCATTTTTCTAGTCCAATAAAGGTATTTTGAATGGTCATAAGATTTTGCCATTAAATCATAAGCTTCTTTAACACCTTTTTTCCCATTAAGAATTTTATATTTTACTTTTTTAAAAAACCAAAATTTTTCATTTTTTATCAAAGTTACTTCTCTTAATTCTCAATATTATACTTTCTAGAAAATAAATTTAACTTTTATTTTTTTAATTTTTTAAGAATATTATTTAAATTCCTCCTTTTTTAAAAAGAAGTTTATTTATACCATTTATCATGGCTTCAACACTAGCCATTACTATATCTTCATGGATTGCTCTTGCTGAAGCTATGTTTCCATTAGAATCTTCTACTTTTATAATAACTTCAGCTAAAGAATCTGATCCTCCACTTATAGCCTCTAATCTATATTCTTTTAAATGTACTTTAATTATTGGATCAATAACTTTTTGTATAGCTTTTATAGCAGCATCTACTGGACCAACTCCTATTTCAGAAGCCGCATATTGTTTATCTTTAAAAACTATTTTTATGGATGATGTTGGAGTAATTTTGTTTCCTGTAACAACTGCTAATTCCTTAAGTTTAAGAATTTTTCTTTTTTCTGCTGTTTCACCAACTATTATCCTAGCAATATTTATTAAATCTTCCTCTGTAACTCTTTTACCTTTATCTCCAAGTTCTTTAACTTTAATTAAAATTTCTTTAATTTGATCTTCTGAAGGATATATTCCATATTCTTTAAGCATAGCTTTTAAACCATGTTTTCCAGCATGCTTACCTGGAACTAATATTCTTTTCCTTCCAACAAATTCTGGAGGAATTGGTTCATAAGTTAATGGATTTTTTATTATTCCATGTGTATGAATTCCAGATTCATGAGAGAAAGCATTTTCTCCTACGATTGCTTTATTTGGTTGAACATATATTCCAGTTAATTGAGAAACAAGCTTCGAAGTTTCATATATTAAATTTGTTTTTATATTTGTTTTATATCCATATAAAAGCTCTAAGCTTACTACAACTTCTTCTAATGCTGCATTTCCAGCTCTTTCACCTAAACCATTAATTGTTACATGAACTTGAGTTGCTCCTGCTTCTATTCCAGCCAAAGAATTTGCAACAGCCATTCCAAAATCATTATGACAATGAACACTAATGGGTTTATCTACAACTTTCTTTAATTCTAATATTAATTCATAAAATTTCTTAGGTGTCATTATTCCAACAGTATCTGGAACATTTATTCTATCTACCCCTGCTTTACAAATAGTTCCATAAAATTTTTTTAAGAAATCTATATCTGTTCTTGTTGCATCTTCAGCTGAAAATTCTATAGTTAATCCATGAGCTTTAGAATAATCTATTGCTTCAAGAGCATTTTCTAAAACTTGTTCTTTAGTCATTTCCAATTTATACTTAAGATGAATGTCTGAAGTAGCTATAAATAAATGAATATTTTTAACATCACAATTTATAACAGCATCTATATCGCTTTTTATTGTTCTGGATAAAGCACATATCTCTGATTTTAGATTTTCATTAGCTATAAGTTTAATAGCTTCATTTTCCCCTTTAGAAGTTGCTGGAAAACCTGCTTCAATAATATCTACGCCTAATTTATCCAATTGTTTTGCTATCATTAATTTTTCTTCAGGAGTTAAAGATACACCTGGGGTTTGTTCTCCATCTCTTAAAGTTGTATCAAATATTCTAATTTTTTGAGGAAAAGAGACACCCCCCAATTTTTTAAAAATATAAAAAGTAAAAATAGATTTAAAGATTACGCTTTTTGTAAGAAATTTCTTAAGAAATTTCTTTTATAATTGAAGCTATTTTTAAGCCCATTTCTTTTGTTGAGAGTTTTCCTCCAAGATCCATCGTAGTATAACCTTTTTCAAAAGCTAAAATTAATGCTTTTTCTATTATTTTTGCTCCTTCTAAACATTTCTCATCATTACTTTTTTCATAAAGCCATTCTAACATCATTTTGGTTGATAAAATCATTGATGTTGGATTAGCTATATTTTTTCCAGCTATATCAAATGCTGCTCCATGAACTGGTTCAAATAAAGCTTTATTAAAACCTATATTAGCAGAAGGCGCCAAACCTAACCCTCCGACAACCTGAGCAGCTTCATCGCTTAAAATATCTCCAAACATGTTTGTTGTAACTATTACATCAAATTTTTCTGGAGAACGAATAAGCTCCATGGCTGCTGCATCAACATACATTTCTTCATATTTGATATTTGGATATTTTTTAGATATTTCTCTACAAGCTTCAGCAAATAAACCGCATGTAGCTTTTAAAACATTCGATTTATGAACAGCTGTTACTTTTAATTTCCTTTTAGATGCTTCTTTAAAAGCATATTGTGCTATACGCAAAGATGCTTTTTTAGTTATTATTCTTATTCCAATCGCTATTTCTTCATTTATTCTATATTCAAAACCTTTATAAAGGCATTCAGTATTCTCTCTTACTATAAGTAAATCTATATTAGGTTTAAGAGATGGAATATATGGATAAGATTTTGCAGGTCTTAAATTAGCATATAAATCTAAAAGTTGTCTAAGTTTAACTATAACTTCTGCAGCTGTTTCTCCTACTGGCCCTTTGAGAGTTGCATCTGCTTTTTCAATAGCTTTAATAGTTTCTTCAGGTAAAGCAATTCCATATTTTTTAAAACAATTATCCCCAGCTTCTAAAAAAGAATATTTAAATTTTAAACCTAACTTTTCTTGAATAGCATCTAAAACTATTAAAGTTGCTTCGATTTGTTCAGGTCCTATTCCATCTCCAGGAATAATTGCTAAATTATAACTCATTACAATTTACCTTTATTTTTTATATGATCTACTAATCCTCCATCTTTAATTATTTCAATAATAATTTCTGGTAAAGGTTTAATTTGATATTTTTCTTTCTTACTTTCATTTAAAATTATTCCTTTAGATAAATCTACTATTAAATCATCATCATTATTTATTTTTTCTAAAGCTTTAGGAAATTCTAATACTGGTAAACCAATATTTATAGCATTTCTATAGAATATTCTTGCAAAGCTTTCAGCAATAATGCATTTTACTCCAGAATATTTTAAAGCTAAAGCTGCTTCTTCTCTACTTGAACCGCATCCAAAATTCTTTCCAGCTATTAAAATACCTTTTTTAGAAATTTTTTCTGAAAATTCTTTATCTATACCTTCCATTGCATGTTTTCCAAGTTCATTTGGATCTGTTATTCCAAGATATTTTCCTGGAAGAATAACGTCTGTATCTATATTGTCTCCATATTTTATAGCTTTACCTTTAAAGATCATTATATACACCTCACATTAGCTCTTAATATATAATTTTTATTCTATAATAGTTTTTTAATTAATTTTATGTAAAGTATTAAGCATTTAAATTACATAATAAAATTCTTAGTAAGAATATTAATAATAGCTTAACATTTTTAGCATCATAAAGCTTTTTCAAAAGCATTAAGGAATTTTTATTTTAAAATAAACCAAATTTATAAAAAATAGAGGATGTTTAATCATATGAATAAAATAAAAGATCATTTATGTGTATACGGTATAAGACAGAGAAGCTTTAATAAGCCAACCAACTAGAGTTTTAGAATAAAAATTCTTACGGTATCCATCATCGTGGTTTAAGCATAACTTAATGAATAATTATATAAATGTTGCTGTGTTTCTTTTAATTGTAATATCCTTAAATAAATAAAAATTTATAAAAAGCCCCTATATTATTTAAAAATGGTATAGAGATATATGAATCCGGTTAAGTTGCCTAAAATGACAGAAAATGAAATTGCAGATTTAATAAAAGAACAAATGCAGAAGATGGGTGGGGTTCCTTAACTAAAAATAAGCGGCTTACTATTGTCAAGCTTGTTGATATTTCTGAAATTGTGGGTCTAAAATCTCCTTGAATCTCATCAATTGCAATCTCTTTATGAAAGTTCAGTTTATTTGATCCGAAAATGTATCTTAGGTGAGCTTATAGAAAATTTTAAATAAGGATTGCAATAAAAAATTCAACTTTTTGAGTATTGAAAGGTAGAAAGTAATTTTATGCCTAAATTTGGGCTATGCAGTGCATAGATTAAGGAATAACCAAAAATAACTTCGAATGGAAAATGTTCAGTTTTTAGTGTAAAACTGGCCATAAAGAAATAACGTAAAATATTTGCGAGGATTTATTAAGCAAGACCCCAACTTTTCATTGCTAATTTGTTGAAAATAGCTCAAAACTTCTTCTCGAGCAAGAACGCGCCTCATTTAAGGGGATCTGTTTCCCACAGTAGAAAGCTTTTCTCTGGCAAACTTCCCCTAAGCCCTTTAAGGCATTTGGAGAAGTTATTATTCTAAGAACTCAATTGTTCTCTTTGCAATATTGTTCCCTGCATTCAAATGTTTATCAAATTTACATCTGCAATATTTGCATTTAAACATTCTTCCATTTATTATTATTTTCTTAAAA
>CAZHGP010000062.1:0-5271 GCA_964532175.1 uncultured Nitrososphaeria archaeon | reverse complement strand
TGAAAAAGTTAAAGCAGAAGATGTAGTAATTGCTACTAAAGTATATATTGGAACAGTTATAGATTTCTTTAAAGGAAATTTTAAATGAGCGTGTCTAATATGTCTTGTATGAAAGAAGTTATTGATATTATAGATTTACTTGATAGTGCTAAAATTAATGGCTTAAAAATTGCTAAGTTTCTTAATTCATATGGTATTGAAAATATTGATGTTAAAACAATTAGTAATAAAAAAGGTAAAACTGATTTTATTAAAATATTAATTCCTGGAATAAATGGTAAATATAATAATGGAAATGCCCCAACTCTTGGAATTATTGGAAGATTAGGTGGAATTGGTGCAAGGCCAGAAATTAAAGGGATTGTTTCAGACGCTGATGGAGCCATAGTTGCTTTATCTTCTGCTTTAAAATTGGGTAAAATGATTATTAATGGAGATCAATTAAATGGAGATGTTATTATTACTACTCATATTTGTCCAAACGCACCTATTTTGCCACATTATCCAGTTCCATTTATGGATTCTCCAATTGATATAATGGAAATTCTTAAGTATGAAGTTGATGAAAAAATGGATGCTATCCTTTCAATTGATGCAACTAAAGGAAATAGAGTTATAAAGATTCCAGGATTTGCAATAACTCCAACTGTTAAAGAAGGATGGATATTAAAAGTAAGTGAAGATTTAATAAATATTTATGAAAGAGTAGTAGGAGATGTAGCTTGCGTAGTTCCAATAACTATGCAAGATATTACTCCATATAAAAATGGAATTTATCATATAAATAGTATAATGCAACCTTGGCTTATGACAGATGCTCCAATAGTAGGAGTTGCAACAACTGCTAGGCTCCCAATTCCAGGATGTGGAACAGGATGCAATTATATTTTAGGTTTAGAAGCTGCTACAAGATTTTGCATTGAAGTAGCTAAAGAATTTACATCTAATAAATGTAAATTTTATGATGAAGAAGAATTTAAGAAAATAATTAATCTTTATGGTTCAATGAAAAATATACTTAGAAAATTTTAAATCTTTCAATATAAATTATTCTATTGATAGTTATGAGTATAATAATAGATAAGAAAACTTTAGATTATACTAAAGAAATATTTAAGAAACTTGAATCCGAAGTTAAATTATACCTTTTTACAACTAAAATGCATTGCCTTTATTGCAATGAAGTTGAAAAATTAATCGATATAATTTCAAATCTTTCAAATTTAATTAAAGTTATAAAATGTGAATGTGAAGTAGATTCTCCTGAAGCAAAGAAATTTGATATAGATAAACATCCAGCAATAGTTCTTCATGGTAAAGAAGAATATAATATTAGATATTTTGGAATTCCTGGTGGGTATGAATATGGAGTTTTAATTGAAGATATTGTTGATGTTTCATTAGGTAAAACCGATCTTCCTAAAGAAATAGTAGATTCATTATATAAAATAAATAAGCCTATTCATATACAAGTTTTTGTAACGCCTACTTGTCCATATTGCCCAATAGCTGCAAGAACTGCTCATAAATTTGCTATAATTAATAAAAATATTAAAGCAGATGTTATTGAAGCTATAGAATTTCCTAATTTAGCTAGAAAATATAATGTTCTAGCAGTTCCTAAAATAATTATAAACGACATTATTGAAATAGAAGGAGCAGTTCCTGAAAAATTCTTCTTAAATAAAATTTTGGAAGCATTAGAGAAAAGCGAATGAATATGTCTTTTTTAATTTCAACTCAATCAATGTATGATATAGTGATAATAGGCGGAGGTCCTGCTGGATTAACTGCTGGAATGTATGCTTCTAGTCTTGGATTAAAAACTTTAATAATAGAAGGAGAATCTCCACCACGTATTACATTAGCTACTAAAATAAATAATTATCCTGGATTTCCAGAAGGTATAAGTGGCATAGAGCTTCTTAATAAAATTAGAAAACAAGCAATATCATATGGAGTAGAAATAATAAGAGGAAATGTTTCTAGTTTAAGTCTTATTGGCCCAATAAAAAATGTAATAGTAAGAAATAAAAATATAACTTGTAAAGCTATAATTTTAGCAATTGGAATTAAAAGTACTGAATTAAAAATTGAAGGAGAAGATAAATTCATAGGTTTAGGATTATCCTATTGTGTTGTATGCGATGGGCCTCTTTTTAAGAATAAGAGAGTTTTATTAATTGGTAGTGGTGAAGAAGCTGTAGAAGATGCATTATTTTTAAGCAATTTAGCTTCAGAAGTTTTCTTCATAGCTTTAGAAAAAATGAATGAGGAACAAATCAATTTATTAAAAAATAATAGAATAAAAATTCTTGAAGGAGTAAAATTAAAAGCTATAAAAGGAGAAAAAATAGTTCAAAAAGTTTTATTAGAAAAAATTGATGGAAAAGAAGAATTGCTTGATATTGATGGAGTTTTCATAGTTGCAAGAGAAATTCCATTAATAAAGATTCTTTCTAAAGCTGGATTAGAAATAGAAGGGAATTACATTAAAGTAAATAATAAACAAGAAACAAATATTGAAGGAGTTTATGCTGCTGGAGATTGTACTGGTGGAGGAGCACAAGTAGTCATAGCTGCTGGAGAAGGAGCAAAAGCAGCAATAAATGCTGCTACATACATTAAGAAGCTTGATAAAATACCAATACTATGGAAAAAATAAATTAAAAATGAAAAATAAAACTATGTATTTTAATACATGCTCAAGAGATTGTTATGATACATGCTCTATATTAACATATGTTAAAAATGGAAGAATTATTCGAATAAAAGGTAGAAAAGATCATCCAATAACTAGAGGTTTTCTTTGTAGTAAAGCTAAAAAATTTATTGAGTATACATATAGTAAAGATCGTATACTTTACCCAATGAAAAGAATTGGGAATAAAGGTTCTGGAAAATTCAAGAAAATAACTTGGGATGAAGCTTTAAAAATTATTTCTAAAAAAATTAAAGAAATTATTAAAAAATATGGTCAAAAAGCAATTCTTCAATATAATTTTGCAGGAAATATGGGAATAATTAATAGATTTTTTCCATATAGATTTTTCAATTTTTTAGGTACTTCAAGAATAAAAGAAAATATTTGTGATACTGCAGGTGAAATTGCTTTAAAATATGTTTATGGAAGTACTTATGGTTCTCTTCCTCAAGAAATTTTAAAATCAAAATTAATAATTTATTGGGGAATAAATGCAGCATGGACAAATATTCATGGTTTTAATTTAGCAATTGAAGCAAGAAAGAAAGGTGCTAAAATATATGTTATAGATCCGAATTTTACAGCTACAGCTAAGGCGGCAGATTTTCATTTTAAAATAAAACCATGCACAGATGCTGCTTTAGCTCTTGGATTAGCTAATTACATTATTCAAAATAATTTATATGATGAAAAATTCATAGAAGAAAATGTTTATGGTTTTAATGAATTTAAAGAATATGTTAAAAAATATGATTTAAATAAAACTTCAGAAATAACTGGTATAAAAGAAGAAGATATAATTAATCTTGCTAATAATTATGCTTCTTTAAAGCCAAATATAATACATATAGGTTATGGATTACAAAGGAATTTTAATGGAGGGGAAATTGTTAGAGCAATATCTTTATTACCTGCACTTATAGGTGAAGCAAGAGGATTTATATATAGTAATAATTTTATTAATTTAAATTATATTAAAGGAGAGTGGCTTAGAAAAGAGAAAGCTATTGAATATGATATGGCAAAATTAGGAGAAGTACTTTCTAGTAAAGGAATTAAAATGATATTCATATATAATGCAAATCCATTAGCTACTTTACCGAATTATAATCTTGTTAAGAAAAGCTTTCAAAGAAAAGATCTTTTTACAATTGTACATGATATTTTTAAAACAGATACTGCAGATTATGCTGATATTCTCCTTCCAGCAACAACTTTCTTTGAAGATTTTGATATAAATTATTCATATTTTCATAATTTTATTTCAATAAATGAAAAAGTTATTGAACCTAGAGGGGAAGCTAAAAGCAATTATGAATTATTCAAATTATTAGCAAAATATCTTAATATTGAAAATGAATATCTTTATGAAGATAAAGAGGAAATAATTGAAAAATTTTTAAAAGAAAATAATTTAGAAATAAAATTAAATGAATTAAAAGAAAGAGGATTTTTCGAAATTCCTATTCCTAAGAAAAATATTTATCAAACAAATTCTGGAAAAATTGAATTCTATTCTATTGAAGCTTTTAAAAATGGTCTTAATCCATTTCCAATTCATTTAGAAATTAATAAAAATAATTTAAATCTAATGCAATTATTCACAACTACTCATAAAGATTTAACAAGTTCGCAATATCATAATAAAATTAAAAAGGAAATAAAATTTTACATTTTCATAAATTATTTAGATGCAAAAAGAATAGGATTAAAAAATGGAGATAAAGTTTTATTAAAAAATAATTATGGTTCATTAAAAGCTAAAATAAAAATTACAAAAGATGTATATGAAGGAACTTTATTAATGTATAAATCTCCTTGGCCAAAAATACTTAAAGGAACTCCAAATTCTCTTATTCCAGATAATATTCAAGAAAAATATGGTAGTTGCTCGATTATACATTCAACTTTTGTTTCTATAGAAAAATTATAATAGTGATTTCTATGAGTTTCTTTGAATCTATTGAAAATAGGTTTAAATTATTAAGATTGCTTAAATCTGAAGGAATGTATGTTAGATGGCATGCTTATGAATATTTAATTGGTTATAAAGGTTTTCTTGCTTGTTTAATTCTTTTAGAACCAATAAATAATAAAGTTTTAATAAAAAAATTTAAATGGAGCGAATTTTCTAATGAAGCTTCAGAAATAATTAAGAATAAAATAGCTTTTATAGATAAAAAAATTAAGATTGAAATTATTGAATAGTTTAGCAACTGCTATGTTTTATTGCACCTGTTGGACAAGATGTAACACAAACACAGCATTGTATGCATGAATCAATATTTGGAGCTGTAGATTTTCCATCTTTGAGCTCATAAACTCCTGTTGGGCAAACATTTACACATTGTCCTGCACCAATACATTTATCATAATCTATTTCAATTGTTATTCCTAAACTTTCACTAGTCCATTTTTTTACAACCATTTTGAAAACACCTTTTTAACATTTTTTCTCTAATTTTCCTTATATATATACTTTAACTTAGATTGAATGAGGTATTTTCTAAAATATTTTCTAAAAATTTAAAAATCTTAATATAAACATGATTAAATAAATTTTACTA
>CAZHGP010000061.1:2470-5348 GCA_964532175.1 uncultured Nitrososphaeria archaeon | reverse complement strand
ATATTTATTCCAATTTAAAAAATTACTTACGTTCTTTTAATATATGTGTTTAATGCTTTAGCTGCTTCTATTATAATGAATGTTAATAATGCTGTAAATGTTGCCATAATCCAATCTAAAGTTGTCGGAAAAGTTACATCAAACATAGGATGTAAAAATGGAACATATAATACAATTAATTGCATTAAAAATGATACAATTATAGCAATTATTAAAAATTTATTTTTTGCAAATCCAACATTTATTATTGGACGAGTTAATGATCTACAAGTTAAAGCTATCGTAAGCTCTATTAAAATCATTGATGTAAATAATGTGGTTCTTGCATCTACTAAATTTTCTTCAGAAAAACTATATATAAAAACGCTTAATAAAAGAATAGTTATTATTATAGGAACTCCTATCAAATATGCTTTTACTTCTTTTGAAAAAATACTTTCTTTTGGGGATCTGGGTTTTCTTTTCATAACTTCTGGATCAGCTGGATCTACTCCAAGAGCTAATGCAGGTAAACCATCTGTAGTTAAATTAACCCATAAAAGTTGTATAGCAGTAAGTGGTAAAGGTAGATTAAGTAAAGTAGCAAAAAGCATTGTTAATATTTCAGCAATATTACATTGAAGCAAATATGTTAAATATTTTTTAATATTATCATATATTCTTCTTCCTTCTTTTACAGCTTCAACTATTGTTGCAAAATTATCATCTGCTAAAACCATATCTGAAGCTTCTTTAGTTACTTCTGTTCCTGTTATTCCCATAGCTACTCCTATATCTGATCTTTTTAATGCTGGAGCATCATTTATGCCATCTCCAGTCATTGCAACAACATGTCCTTTCTTTTTTAATGCTTCAACTATTTTCACTTTATGTTCAGGTGAAACTCTTGCATAAATAGAAACTTCCTCAACTATTTTTTCAAATTCTTCAGAACTCATATTATCTAATTCAATTCCTGTTAAAACTTTCTCAGAACTTTCAATCATTCCTAATTCTTTTGCAACAGCTAAAGCTGTAAGTTTATGATCTCCAGTAATCATAACAACTTTTATTCCAGCTGTTTTACATAATTTAATTGCTTCTTTAACTTCTTCACGTGGAGGATCAATCATACCAACTATTCCAATGAATATAAAATCTTTCTCTAAGCTTTCATCATAAGAAATAGGTTCTTCATCTAAAATCTTATAAGCCATAGCCAAATTTCTAAGACCGTCTCCAGCCATGGATTCGTTTATTTTTATTATTTCATTTTTTTCATTATTTGTTAATTCTATTATTTTACCATTTTTCAAAATCCATTTACATTTTTCTAAAACTATTTCTGGAGCACCTTTCATGCATGCTATAATTTTTTTATTAGGAGTATAATGAAAAGTTGTCATTCTTTTCCTTTCAGAAGTAAATGGTACTTCACCTATTCTAGGATATTTCTTTAATTCTTCTTCTAAAATATTTGCTTTATAAGCAGCTACTTTTATAGCACCTTCAGTTGTATCTCCTCTAATAACCCATCTATCATTTTCTTTATCAAGAGAAGCATCATTGCATAATGCTCCTACTCTTAATAATAATTTAAGCTCCTCTTCTTTTTCTAATTTAATTTTTTCATTATTATATAAGAAATCTCCTTTAGGTTCATACCCAACACCAGTAACATCTATAAATTTATCATTAATGTATATTTTACGTACTGTCATTTCTCCTTTAGTCATGGTTCCTGTTTTATCGGAGCAAATTATTGTTGTACACCCAAGAGTTTCTACAGCTGGAAGCTTTCTAACTATTGCATTTCTTTTTGCCATAACATACATTCCAATTGCTAAAGCACCTGTTACAACAGCTGGTAAAGCTTCAGGAACTGCTGCAACAGCTAAGCTTACTCCCCATATGAGCATTTCAAGGGGCTTATGACCTCTTAGTAATCCTAATGAAGCAACAACTCCACAAACTACCAAGCTTAATATCCCAAGCCATTTACCTACATGTTCCATTCTTTTTTCTAAAGGAGTTTCTTCTTCTTTAACTTCTTGAACAATCGAAGCTATTTTTCCAAATTCAGTATTCATTCCAGTAGCAGTAACAATTGCTTTTCCACGTCCATAAACAATGGTTGTACCACTAAAAACCATGTTTATTCTATCTGGAAGAGAAGTTTCTTTAGGTAAAATATCTATTCTTTTTTCTACCGGAACAGATTCACCTGTTAAAACTGCTTCATCAACTTTTAAATTTATTGCTTCTAAAAGTCTAGCATCTGCTGGAACTTTATCTCCCACTTTTAAAATAATTATATCTCCTGGAACTATTTCACTGGCTTTTATAATATATTCTTTTCCATTACGTATTACTGTTGCTACTGGTGCAGCAAGCTTTTTTAACATTTCTATAGCTTTTTCAGACCTATATTCTTCAAAAAATCCTAAAACAGCACTAGCTACTACAATCGCTAATATAGTAATTGCATCAAGTATTTCTCCTAATAAAATAGATATGCCTACAGCTATTAAAAGTATTATTATTAAAAAGCTTTTAAATTGATCAAGAAAAGCCAATATCATAGGTCTTTTTTTCTCTTTAGTTATTTCATTTGGACCATATTTAATTAAGCGTTCTTTAGCTTCTTCTATACTTAAACCATTTATATCGCTTCTTAGAATTTTTAAAGCTTCTTCTCCGCTTATTGCATGCCAATCTATTTTTTCCATAGTCAATTCCATAAATTTCTTAAAAAATTAAATAATATAAATATTTAAGAGTGTTAAAATTTTAGACTTACTCTTAAAGTTATCCTTTTTTGAAAATAAGATACAATAATTAAGAAATTACTAATCAATAAAAAAGTTTTAGGATTTCTAATAAAGCTGGATATTTAAAA
>CAZHGP010000061.1:0-2370 GCA_964532175.1 uncultured Nitrososphaeria archaeon | reverse complement strand
ATTTAAAATTAGCGATCAGTCTCTTTAGTTGGAGAAAGATGGTATTGTTGATGATGTTACAACATTATTCACAATTGTCGTAAAGGCTGATGGTACAAAAGTATTAATACCAAATAATTCTATTATAGGAAGCAAAATCTATTTAAAGCCAAAAAGTTAAATAGTTAAAAGTTTTATGAAAATAGCAACATTTAATAGACTTAAGTTACTCTTAATTCATTTAAAATAACTCTTTCTTTTTTTTAAAAAATTACTTCAAGTTGCATGTTTTTAATTTTTTTGAAATAAGAATAGAGAAAAATAAAATAGAAGTAGATCAAAAGTTGAAATTTTAATTTTAAAAAATAAAAAATAAATACTTCCTTAAAGAATATTTTCTTAAGTGATAAGCTACGTCTAAATATAAAAAAATAAAAAAAGATTATGGCGTTTTTACACATCGTCATTGTTTAGTATGCGGAATCTCTATACCTGCTGATAAAAATTTTTGTAGTGAAAAATGTGAAAAGGAATATGAAAAAAGTATGAAAAGAAGAAAAACAATGAATATACTTTTATTTTTAATCTTTATAATATACTTTATTGTATTTTTAATCATTATTCCAATGTTTTCAAAACCTGCTTCTAAATAATTTAAAATCGAAAACGTTATATTCTTTTAAAAATATTTTAAAATGAATAAAAATGATTGAAAAAATTAGATTTATAAAAAAGGAGGAAGAAAAAGATATTTTTCATAAAGTATGTAGCGATATATTAAGAGCATTAACTATTCTTTATGGAAGTGCTTGGCAAAGCGATTTAGAATCTGTTCTTTTAACTTTATGGCAATTGAGAAATATAGAATTGGATAAAATTCCTGAATTTGAGAAAAATATTGAAAAAGCTATAAAGTATTTGAATGAAGAAGGAATTATAAAATCTCAAGAAAGGATGAAAGGAGATCTTTCAGGAAAACCTATAAAAGAGGTTTTTCATACAATATCTAATATATCTTTTCTTTTAATAGTATATGGTGGAGATAAAGAAGTATTAAATTATAGAAAACAATAATGTTTTCAATTTAATTCTTTTTCTCTATTTCTTCTATTAATTTCATTAAATATTTTCCATTAGGTAGCATACCATGATTATTATTTAAATAAATATACTTCTTTTCAGCATTAGCTTTATAAACTAATCTAAATATTTCTTCAATTTCTTCATTAGTATAAGTATAAGAATACCATTCTTCTTTTCCATGAAGCCTAAGATAAACTACATTATTTAAAGAAACTATTTCTTCAGGCATATTTGGAGCATTAATTGAACAAAATACTGCTCCAATTTTTTTACATATTTCTTTATTTTTCCACCATAATGGATGACGAAATTCTAATACAGCTTTATTTCCAAGATTTATTTCATTAAAAAATTTTTCTATTTTTTCAAAATTTATTTTTGAGGGAATAAAATTTTCAGGAAATTGAAAAAGCCAAAAGCATATTTTAGATTCTAATTCTTTAAAACAAGATTTAAATCTATTCCATAAATCATATGATTTTTCACTTAATCTAGAATAATGAGTTATAGACCTATGAACTTTTATACTAAAATCAAAATATTCTGGAGAATCTTTCCAAGTATTAATCATATATTTTGTTGGAAATCTATAAAAAGTAGAATTTATTTCAACTGTTTTAAATCCTTGATTAATATACCATTTAAATGGAGTCGGGATGCCTTTATTCCAAAAATAACTATAACCTGAAGTACCTACTTTAATCATTTTTTACAATTTCAATTTTATTTTAAATATATTAAACTTTTAATAAAAAATAGTAAAATTAATAAATTAAACTTTAAGCATTTATTCATGATATAAATGGTTGAAGCATATATTTTATTAAAAATTTCTAGAGAAGTTTATGTAAAAGGAGTTGTTAATGAATTAAGAAATATAGAAAATGTTGAAGATGCTGAAATGCTTTTTGGTGATTATGATGCTATAGTTAAAGTAAAAGGAGAAAAAATACATGATATTGAAAATCTTGTTGTTGAAAAAATAAGTAGAATTAATGGTGTATCTTCTACAATGACAATGATATGTGTTGATGAAAAAATTATAAAAGAGTAGTGAGGAATATGGAGATAGGATACGTATTATTTAAAATTAAACCTGGGTATAAAAAAGCTTTTATTAAAAAAGTAAGAAAAATTGTAAATGTAAAAGAAGCTAGATTAGTAATAGGTATATTTGATGCAATTGCAAGAATTGAAGCAGAATCAATAGAAGGTTTAGAAAGTATTTATTATAATAAATTAGATAAACTTAGTGGAGTAATAGATTCTCATTTATATATTGTTGCATGCCCTAGAACAAGAAAGTGA
>CAZHGP010000060.1:0-5595 GCA_964532175.1 uncultured Nitrososphaeria archaeon | reverse complement strand
AAAAATATATGGCCATAAGCTCAATTTTAATCATTAATATGAAAATAATACTTAACTTAAAAAGTTTTTCTAAAATAAAATTTTTATATAGAAAAGTTTTTATAGTCTAGTGTAGTTAACTACACTAGGCTGTTTGAGAATGAGTATTGAAAAAGGAAAAAACTTAAGTATAAAAGTTGCTGCAATAGCTTTATTTTCAGCTCTTTATTATAGTAATTTCAATATTTCTTTTTGGTATATTAATATACTTGTTAAATAAAATGGAGGTATAAAATAATGCAAAAAAATGTCAAAAGACCCTCAATAATTGTTTCTCTTATAGCTCTTTTTGCTGCACTATACGTTGTTTTATCTTTATTGCCTGGTATTCCAGTGATTGGTTTACCTGAGATGAAAATAGAATTGGAAGCATCGATTGCATCTGTATTTGGTATGGTTCTGGGGCCATATTTGGGAACTTTAGCTGCTTTTATTGGAACAATTGCTGCTTTCTTTTTACCTCCTGGTTTTAGTCTCTTTAGTGCAATATTCATATTTAACCCTGCTCTTAATGCACTCATTGTAGGATTGATTTTTAGAAATAAATGGAAAATAGCCTTTGCATTATCCGCTATAATTATTATAGCATTCTGGCTTACACCAGTATCTACTCCAATCAATGAAAACTGGTATGTAGCGCTTGTATCAACATTTGATAAAATCATAGCTCTACTATTAATAATACCAGTTGCTAAAATGTTAAGGACTAGAGGTATTCAAGTTGAAAAAATTGAATTGAAACTTTTAAGTGAAAGTTTCTTACTTGTTTTTCTTACATCATTTATTGGAAATCAAGCAGACTCTGCTTTAGGGTGCTTCATATTTGCACTCCCTCCAGTTTACGAAGGGATATGGGGTCTAAACGTAGAAGTAACTCGTGGATTATTTCTCATTAGCCCATTAGCTTATCCTGCGATAAGGTTAATACAAGCATTTATAGCTGCGTTAATAGGCTTACCTTTAATAAAAGTTTTCAGAACGATGAGAGTGCAGGTATGACCATAAGCTTAAATGAGAGAGCATTAGCAATAGTTAAGGAAATGCTTTCAAAGAGTGAAGAATTAGGAATAAAGGTAAGTAAAGCTTCATGTGGGGCTACAATAATTGATTGTGGTGTAAATGTAAGAGGAAGTGTAAATGCAGGTATATATGCAACACGAATAACAGCAGGAGATTTGATTCAAGTTGATTTAGCAACAATGGATTATGGTGGATTCATACTTCCAGTGTTGCATATCTCTTCTGATTATCCAGTACTTGCAACAATTGGTGGACAGCTTGGGGATTGGGAAGTAAGATATGAAAACTATTTTGCTATTGGTTCTGGTCCAGCTAGAGCATTGGCTTTAGATAGGAACATTCCAATGGCAGTAGGTATTAAACGTGAAAAGCTTCGTAAGATTGGTCTTGTAACATATACTCCAAGGGAAATTTATGAGAAAATTGGTTACCAAGACTTTTACGATAAAGCAGTTATCATGTTAGAGTCTTCAGAAATTCCACCCAATGGAGCATTAGAATTAATTTCTAAGGCTTGCAATATAAATCCAGAGAATCTTTTTGTATTAGTAGCTCCTACTTCTAGTATAGTAGGGGCAGTTCAAATTGCTGGACGTGTTGTGGAAGTAGGTATTCATAAGCTAAGCTTATTAGGATTTGATTTTACAAAAATATTATTTGGTTCAGGGTATGCTCCAATTGCGCCTATTCATCATGATCCAATAGAGATGATGGGTAGAACAAATGATGCTATAAGATACGGTGGGGTTACCTATTATAAAGTAGAATATCCTAATGATGAGCAACTTAAGGAATTCGTTGCTAAGGTTCCACCACAAGATAATAAATCTTTTAGTAGTATATTTCGAGAGGCAACTCATGGTTTTTATGACGTAGATTTAAGTGCTTTTTCACCTGCTATGATTACAATCACTAATGTAAAAACAGGAAATACCTTTACAGCTGGATATATTAATAAAAAACTTTTAAGAAATTTCTTATCTATATATTAAGCATTATAAAGTGAAATTTTATGATGAATATGCGTTTTGCTTTTCTAACATTTTTTCTCTACTTGAGGAATTTAAATGAAGATTAAAAAGTTATTACAACATATAAGGTTTTCTGCAGAACTTGCAGCAGCTTTAGAAGTAAGTGGCTGGCCTAAACCTGGAAATGTTCATAGAACAAGAGATTATTCTGATACACGTTATGAACATTTTTTAGCAAGCTCAATAAGCTTAGGGCATTCAATAGAATCTGCAGCTTTAAAAGGTTTTATGGTTGCTAAAAATAGATTAAGTATTTCAAAAATTGGAATAGGTAAACTTATAAAAAAAGCTATTTTTGATATTAAAAAATCTCATAAAGGAGGTAATACTCATTTAGGTATTTGTTTACTTTTCATTCCCTTAGCAACAGCTGCAGCAAAAACATACATTGAAGTTGGAAATTTTTCTCTAAATGTTTTACAGAATAACATAAAGAAAGTTATCCGATCAACTACACCAAAGGATGCTATTTCAGTTTATGAAGCAATATCACTTGTTAGTTCTCCCCATGAATTAGGAAGAGTTAATGATACGCATACTCCTGATATATATGATAAAAATGCGTACAGAAAAATTTTAGAAAATAAAATTTCACTTTTTGATGTTATGAAAGAATCATCATCTTATGATAGTGTTGCAAGAGAACTGGTAACTGGAATGAATATTTCTTTTAATATAGGATATAGAGAATTAATTGAAACATTTAATTACACAAAAGATATAAACATAGCAACTGTTCATACGTTTCTTAGAATATTATCAAAAGTACCTGATACTTTCATTGCTAGAAAAATTGGACTTAGAAAAGTAAGTAACATAAAAGAAGCAGTTAAGATAGGCATAGAAGAAACTAAATGGATATCAGAAATAGCTGAGAAAATTTTAAATTTAGGCGGATTAACAACAGAAAAAGGTACAAAATTATTATGGGATTTTGATCATAAATTACAGAATCTTGGAGAGGATTATAATCCTGGAACTACTGCTGATTTGACTGCAAATGCATTATTTATTGCATTATTACGTGGATTAAAATTTTAATACTTAAAATTAAGATTTTTATGATAAAAGGTTAAAAATCACTTTTTATATTATTTACATATGTCTTTCAATAATTCAATATATTCTTCAAAAAAAATTATAAAATATAGCTTAGAACATGGGCTTGAAGAAATTTATGATATTGTTATAAAAGAAGAACCAATAAATATATTTATTAATAATGAACATTATGTAACTCTTCTTTCTACTCCCTATATGATTAAAGAACTTGTTGTAGGGCATCTTTTATCGGAAGGAATCATAAATTCTTTTAAAGAAATAGATGAAATCCATATAATGAAAAATAATGTAATGGTACATATTCCTAAAGAGAAAAATATTAAACTAGAATTATCTAAAAAAATAAAATTAATAACAAGTGCATGTGGAAATTTAAGCGATTTTTTTAAACTTCTTGATACTTTATATAAAAAACCTTTGTCCTTAAACTTCAAAATTCATTTTGAAAAAATATTATTAGCATTTAAAAAATTAAATGAAAATACTATTATCTATAGAAGAACAGGGGGTACTCATGCTGCAGCATTATTTAATGAATTAGCTGAACTTATTTATTTAGCTGAAGATATAGGAAGACATAATGCAATAGATAAAGTTATTGGAAAAGCAGCTATTGATAATTTAAATTATGAAAATGTTTTTCTTGCAACTACTGGAAGACAAACAATTGAAATGGTTTTAAAAGCAATTAGAGTAGGAATTCCAATAGTTGCATCAATTTCAGCTCCTAGTGAAAAAAGCATAAAAATAGCTGATAAATATGGTTTAACACTTATAGGTTTTGTAAGAGGAAATAGATTTAATATTTATACACATAATGAAAGAATAATTTTTCATTAAAATTTTAAGATTAAGAGAAAAATTCATAATCATATTAGACCTCCTGATATCTTCCTTTTTCTATTCAAACTACTAAGTCAAGTAACATTTTAAAAAATAAGTCTTTTTCTTCTAATTATATAATAAAAGGATTAAAGAATTTAAAAAATATAAATGATTAGTATTTTTTTATATTTACCTTATAGAAAAAAAGAAGTGTATTTCTCATATCTTATTCTGAAAATTCAATTTATTAAAACAACTTTTTTATTTTTAATCATTTAATTTCTTTTAAAATTCTAATTAATGGAATGCCTAAGATTATTGTAGCTATAATGCTCAAAATTGCTTCTATTGGAGTTTGTATTGCTCCTGCAATCCATATAGGCACTAAAGCTTCTTCTGGAATGCCCATTAAAGAATAAAAACCAACTGGAATAAGTATGAAAATTCTTACTAAAGCGTCTGCTTCAACTCCTATAAATGAAGTTAATGCAAGTAAAAAGGCAAGTTCTTTGGAATTAGTTTCTTCTTTAAAATTCTTTAAAAATAATGGTGAAATAAACGTTAGAATAAAAGCTATATAAGTATTCCATAAACACCAAGCAGGTAAAAATCTTCCTAATGGATGAATAAAATATCCTGCTAAAAGAAGAGCATATATTAAAAATACATACTTCCATTTTTTTCTAAAAAATAAAGCTGAAACTAATGCTCCAATAGGTTCAGCTGTAATTCCAAAAATTGGTAGTAACCCTTCCATTGGTCTTACAACTCTTCCAATTATGCTACCTAATAATGCAGAAAGAAAACCTCCATAAACACCTAATATAATCCCTTCTAAAGGTTGTATGATAACCATCAAACTTCTTAATGGTAAAGGAATGAGAACAAATATAGCATGAAGAGCACTAAATAAAGAAATGAGTGTTAAAAATCTACTTTTCCTCATTTTCTATTAATAAGAAAAAAATAGTATATAAAACTTTCCTTTTATAATTAATGTTTTAAATCCAATATTCTGGTTGTTCGCTCTCTCTTTTTAGTTCTAAAGGGTCATCAGCAAATTTCCATAAACCAGTTCCAAGTCTAAGTATAATTATGTTAAATTTATCACCAAGTTTATCATTAATTAATACTTCTTCTTCTATATGTGATATTATCGCATCACATACTACAGGTCCAACTTCTCTATCATTTGTAATAACTGAAACTTTTAATTCATCAGGTATTAAATAATTTCTAATAGGTCCTCCAGCTGTTCCAAGTTCGGTAAGGATGGCTGATGGTGGTGGAGGCCAAATATCAAGTAATTTAGCTAATTGTACAGGTATAAGCAATTGAGGTTTTTCTGTTTCAAAGCCAGAATTAACTAATGCGGAAGAAAAAATTTCTTTTCCACTTTTAGCTTTAATTTTCAGTTTTACTCTTACAGCCATGTTTAACCCTCATTATAAATATATGACCTATACGTCTCCTACGATTAAATATATGACCTATCCTTCTATTTTTCATAAATAAACACAAATTAAATTTTAATAAGTACTATAAAAATATTTAGTTAGTATTGGCTCTGTCAAGTTAAGTAATACCATATTACTTCTTTTATATTTTTCATTTTATT
>CAZHGP010000059.1:0-5758 GCA_964532175.1 uncultured Nitrososphaeria archaeon | reverse complement strand
AATTCAAGTTAGTTTTTTGTTTATATTTTTAAATGCTTTCTCATAAAACTTTATAAATATTGCAGAATATATCATTAATAAAAATAAAAACATTATAAGGATGATGTATTTTATGTCATTTGAAGAAGTTGAAATTTTAAAAGAAAGAGCTGAAGCTTTTTTAAAGAATGCAAAAAGGCTTATTGATGAAAAAGTATGGGATCTTGCAGCTTTTAATCTTGAACAATATTGTCAACTTTTACTTAAGTATAAGCTTTTACTAAAAACAGGTACTTACCCACGTACACATTCTATAATAAGATTGCTTCATGAATTAAGTAAATTAGAACCAAAGCTTAATGATTTATTAAATAATGAAAATAATATTATTTTTCTAACAAAAATTGAAGATGCATACATTGGTTCTAGATATCTTCCACGAAAATATGAAGAAAAAGAAGTTATAGCTATTTTAAAATTTATCGAAGAAGTGTTTAAAGTTTATGTTGAAAGAATTTGATTTGTATATTGAAACAAGCAAAGAATATACTGAATATATTAAAAAATATAAAGAAGTAGGCAAAAGAATAAAAGATTTTGTTTTATCAATATATCCAGAATCTAAAATATACATATTTGGATCTATAATTGAAGGTAAAGCTACTTTAGCAAGCGATATAGATATATTAATAGTAGTTAATAAAATTTCAAAAGAAGAACAGTATAAACTTAAGGCATGGATATACATGATGATAAAAGCTCCAATAGAGCTTCATGTAATATCTGAAGAAGAATACAATAAATGGTATAAACGATTTATTACAAAAATGGAAGAAATTTAAAATATTATTCAATAAAAAATTATAATAAATTAATTAAATCATTTAAACTATGGATAACATATTTTTCATTTTTTTCATGTTTTCTATCTAAATAAAATGCATTTATACCAATTTGAATAGGTATTAAATAATCAACTTCTTCATCATCACCTATATGAATCATTTCAAATGGTTTGATACTCAATTTTTTACAAATCAATTTATAAAATTCAATATTTTTCCTTGGAATATTGAAATCTGAAACACATGAAAAAACATGCTTAAAATATTTTTTACTAAGCATTTCTAATTCTATTTCTATAAATTCTTTTGCAGCATTAGAAGAAATTATTAAAGTATATTTTTTTGAAACATATTCTAAAAAATTTAAAGCATCTTGATAATATTCAATTCTATTACTAATTTTTCTAAGCAATTCTCTTGAATCTACTTTAAGATTAAAATAATCTAACCAATAATTTGGTAAATACCATCTAATATCTTCTTTTCCTATCTTATCATATTCATTAAAAACATATTCTTTAGCTTTTTTTAATTCAATTTTATTTTTAATAGAATATAATTCAGGAATTAATTCAAGCCAAAAATAATCTACAAAATCTTTTTTTACTAAAGTTCCATCTAAATCAAATGAAATAATTTTAATGTTTTTCGTTTTCATTCCTAATTCACATTAATTGCTGTATTAAATCTATTTTCTTTTTAAAAAGATGTATTTATATTATTTCATTAATTTTTTACATATTCATTAAATTTAAACACAATTATGTTAAAAAAATATTATAAATCATTAAAAAATATTATTTTTTAGGAAAGTGAGAAAAAATGAATTATACATTATTATTTATAATTGGTTTCTTTGTACAAACAATGGTAATGCTAGGTTTAGATTTTGCAAATAGCAAAATAGACAAAAATCATCGATATTATCAATTGCTTCAAGCATTCCGCGTTATAATTGCTGCTTCATTAATATGGCTAATGATTAGTTTCTTTGCCCAGATCTATATGGGTTGGATATCTTTTCCAGAATGAGGTGAAGTGAAATGAATAGTGAATATAAAAAAGGTATTACTCCAATGCATTTAGTTATAAGCGGTGTTACTGCAGGCGTATGCATTGTGCTTGCTTTATTTGCAATAATCTTAGTTCCAGTGCCAGGTTTACCTTCAGCATCTGGCTTTTGGATACCTGCTGGATTTTACTTTGTATTTACTTTATGGTTTGGAATTTGGGGGGCTTTAGGAGGGCATATTGCAACATTTATTGCAATGGGCTATTTCTCAGGATATACTCTCCATATATGGCTTGATGGAGGATTGGGAGATTTTATTGCACCACTTGTAACTTTAATTATATTTAGAGTTTTAAAAGCAGATCCTGAATTAAAAACTAAAAAAGATTGGATAACATGGATCGTAAGTGTACCAATATCAAGCTTAGTATGTGGCTTATGGGTTCATAGTGTAAATTTAGCATTCGGAATTATTACACCTCCATTCTGGTGGATAGGAGTTGTAACATATTTCTTAGGAGACTCAGCTGCAATATTCATAGTTGGAACACCATTATTAAAAACATTATCAAAATATGTTAAAGCTTCCCCAGTATACGTAGAAGGAATATTCTCTTAGAAGCTGATCCTATGGCTTTAAAAACATTTCTAACATATGTTCCAAAAGATTCAAAAATAAACAAAATACATCCAGTAGTTAAAGTATCACTTCTATTAAGTATAAACATTATTGCATGGCTAATTGAAGATCCTATAATCCTTTTTTTATTATTTTTATTTATTATTTTTAGTTATAAAATTTTTCGCATACCATTGTATGGATTAAAAAAATTTTTATTATCAACTATAATTATTTTACAAGCAATAATTATTTCATATGTTTTTGGAAGTAAAATCCCTGGAAAAAATATTTATTTAATTTTACCATGGGGAACTTATGTTTCTGAAATGACTATTATTTATATAATAGCAATGTCTTTTAGATTTACTTCAATGCTTTTAGGTTCAACTTTAATGCTTGGAACAATGAGAGATAGGGATATAATATATGGAGTAACATGTTTGCATCTTCCATATTCATTAGCATTTATTATAAATCTATCTTTTAGGAATATGGGAATATTTATTGAAGATTATTCAAGAGTTAGAGATGCTATGATTTTAAGAGGAGGAAAATTTTCTAAAGGTTCTTTCTTAGAAAAGATAAAAAATTATATTTATTTAGCTATTCCATTAGCTATTTTAGCTGTTAGAAGAATAATTGAAATATCTTATGCAGTAGAAGCAAAAGGATTTGGAATTAATAAAAAAAGAAGCTATTATCATGATTATTCTATTAATTTAAAAAATTTAATATTAACAATTTTAATTCTTTCACTTATACCATTAACTTTTATTGGAAAAATATATTTCAAAATATTCATTTTTCCTGGAGTAATAAATATGCTAATTAAATAGTGAAGGAAATGTTTAATAATCAATATGATATTGAAATAGAAAATCTATGGTGGAAATATGCTACAAGTAAAGATTGGATATTAAAAAATATTTCAATTAAAATAAGGAAGGGGGAATTTTTAGGAATTGTAGGTCCAAGTGGAGCTGGAAAAACAACTCTTTGTCTTTGTATGTCTGGTTTAATACCTTTAAGAAGCAAAGGCTTAATGAATGGAAAAGTATTAATTAAAGGAATGGATACTAAAAATACATCTCTACAAAAAATTATAAGTAAAGTAGGAATAGTTTTTCAAGATCCTGATACACAATTAGTAACAATGTCTGTAGAAGATGAGATTGCTTTTCCATTAGAAAATATGGGTTTTCCAAAAAAAGAAATAAAAGAAAGAGTTGAAGAAGCATTAAAAATAGTTGGTTTAGAAGAATATAAAGAAAAATATCCTTATGAATTATCTGGTGGACAAAAACAAAGATTAGCAATAGCTTCAATTTTAGCTCTTAAACCAGAAATATTAATACTTGATGAACCTACATCAGATTTAGATCCAATAGGAAAAAAAGAAGTCTTCTCAATTCTCTCAAAACTTAGGAAAGAGTATAATGCAACTCTTATAGTCGTTGAGCATAATACTGAAGAATTAGCAAAATATGCAGATAGAATAGCCCTTCTTTATAATGGAGAAGTTATTAAATTAGATGCTCCAAATAGATTTTTTAAAGACATAGAGTTTCTTAAAGAAAAAGGAGTTTATCCTCCTCAAGTTTCAGAATTTTTTTATTATTCAAAAATTGGGAATAATGAAAATAATTTTCCAGTAACTATTGAAGAAGCAATGAATACTATTAAAAAAGAAATAAATATAGAGAATTTAAAGAATAGAATTAATCACATTCATAATAAACTATATACTAAAAGAAATAAAGAATTGGGAGAAGAAATAATAAATGTTAAGAATTTAGTTTATAAATATCCTGATGGAACAATTGCTCTTAAAGGAATAAGCTTTAAAGTAAATAAAGGAGAATACATAGCAATAGTAGGACCAAATGGAAGTGGGAAAACAACTCTTGCAAAAATTTTAGTTGCACTACTTAAACCATCTGATGGAGAAGTAAAAATTTTTGGAGAAGATACAAGAAATATAAACGTTTCAGATTTAGCAACAAAAATAGGTTATGTATATCAAAATCCAGACCATCAATTATTTTCACCAACAGTTTATGAAGAGTGTGCATATGGATTAAGAAATCTTGGATTTAATGAAAGAGAAATTAAAGAAAGGATAAAAGAAACTCTTGAAATAATGGGTTTGAATGGTTTAGAAAATATTGAACCATTTATGTTAAGTAAAGGGCAAAGACAAAGGCTTGCATTAGCTGCAACATTAGTTTTAAAACCAGAAGTAATAATAGTTGATGAACCTACTACTGGACAAGATATGAAGCAATCAGAAGCAATAATGGAATTATTGAATAAATTAAATAAAGATGGAAAAACGATAATTGTAATAACTCATAATATGAGAATAGTTGCTGAATATATTGAAAGAACAATAGTTTTAATGAATGGGAAAATAATTTTAGATGGAGAAACAAGAGAAGTTTTTTCAAATATTGAAATACTTAAAAAAGCTTCAATAGACCCTCCTCAAATAACGCTTTTTTCAAAAGAAATATTAAATAAAGATTTAACAATTTTAAATACTTATGAATTATTAGAAATTTTAAAATTAAGTAAAATAAAGTGATAAATATGAGTTTAAAAACTTCTCTTAGAGAAAAAGTATGGAAAGAATTGCTTAAAGTAGCTAAACCAGATTCTCGTTTCCATTTTGATTTTTCAAGCTTTATACCAGATTTTGAAGGAAGTGAAAAATGTATTGAAAAAATAAGAAAAATGGATATTTATAAAAATGCTAAAAATATAATGATAACTCCAGATAATAATTTGATAAAACTTAGAGAATATTGTATAATTGATAATAAATGCTATATAATGCCTACTTATGGAATAAAAAGAGGTTTTCTAAAAATTTCAAGAGAAAATGTTCCAAGAGGAAAAGAAGATTTTGCAGCAACTCTTGATGGAGCAGAAATATTTGGTAAACCTGTTACTTTAAGAGACATTCAAAAAATTGGAAAAATAGATTTTATGGTTACAGGAGCATCAATAGTAAATATGGAAGGTGTAAGATATGGTAAAGGCCATGGATATTTTGATTTAGAATGGGCTATGTTTAGAGATATAGGAGTAGTTTCAGAAGAAACACCAATAATTACAGTAGTGCATGATTGTCAATTGGTTGATGAAGAATTTCCAATAGATCCATTTGATACAATCATAGATATAATCGTTACTCCAACAAGAATAATAAATGTTAAGAAAAAGCATCCTAAACCAATTGGAATAATATGGGATAAACTTCCTAAAGAGATGATAGAATCTATTCCACCTTTAAAAGAA
>CAZHGP010000058.1:0-5807 GCA_964532175.1 uncultured Nitrososphaeria archaeon | reverse complement strand
TATTAAAAAAAGATTATCCATTTCCAGGATTGCCTATGCCCATATTTATAGGTTTAGCTTTGGTATGTTTATCGTCAATATTTTAATATATCGTTTTGGAACTTCAGAAACCTAAAATTGAAATATAATTGAATAGGGGCTTATTAAAAGATTTAATAATTACTATCCATATTTAATTTATGGATGAAAGCTGCTATTTTAGCTGCAGGTAAAGGTACAAGGCTTCTTCCAATAACAGAGAAAATACCAAAAGGTATGTTAGAAATAGCTCCAAGGAAAACCATTATTGATTTGATTATTAGTAGTCTAGAAGAAGTTGGCATTAAGGAAATAATAATTGTAACAAGACCAAAATTCTCACATTTATTTAATGAAAGATATAATGGAAGAGTAAAGATAATTGAAACTGAATATGAAGAATTTGGAAATCTTCATTCTTTGGAAACAATTTTCCGACAATTAAATATAGAAGATGAAGTATTAGTAGTAATGTCAGATCATATATTTGAAATAAAAATGCTTAGAAAATTAATTGAAGAGAAAAGTGATAAACTTATTACAATTTGTGTTGATAAAAATCCTCCATGGTATACTGTTCAAGAAGGATTAAAAATAAGATTAGATGAAAATAAAGTAATAGATTTAGGAAAGGACGTACCACCTCACCATGGGACTGATACAGGATTATTTATATTTTCAAAAGAAATACAATCTTTCATTCAAGAAGTTATAAATGAGCTTGGGCCTAATGCAGAAATAATTAATCTTTTGAAAAAAGCAAAAGATCTAGATTTAATAGGATATGTAGATGTAACTGGTTGTGAATGGATTGATATAGATACTCCTCAAGATTTAGAAAAAGCAAAAAAATTATACTGGACAATATTAAGAAAAAATTTAATTAAACCTATAGATGGACCTATATCAAAATATATAAATAGACCAATATCAACTAGAATTTCATTATATCTTTATAAAAAAGGAGTTAAAATTAGTCCTAACTTTATTACTATACTAACTTTTTTACTTGGGCTTATTTCAGCTTTTATTTTAGCTCAAGGTATGTATATAATCGGTGGCTTAATGGTTTTTCTTGTTTCAATGCTAGATGGAGTAGATGGAGAATTAGCAAGATTAAGAAATGAAACTACAGCTTTTGGTGGCTTCTTAGATTCTGTACTTGATAGATATGTTGACCTTATGATTATATCGTCATTAGTATATTCTTTTGGATGGATAGAATGGATAACAGGATTATTTGAAATACTAATACTTATTTTAGCATCAGCTGGAGTTTTTATGCATAGTTATGTAGTTCATGTAGCTAAATTTAGAGGATTAGATATAACTAACTTAGAAAAAGCATTTCCTTTTGCTTCAAGAGATGTTAGACTTTTTATAGTCACATTATTTTGCTTAATATCTCTTCCTACTATTTCACTTATTCTACTTGCTATTTTACCCTTAGCCTATACGATTATCGCATTTTTACTATTGAAAGGAAAAAAAGAAACTGTGCAATTAACTGAAAAAGAAGTCTCAAAAATTAAATTACCAAGCGCAATATCGATTTCATATGAATATAAAATTACTGAAAAAGATAAAATTTTAATAGATGTAAAAAAGAATATAAATACTTTAATTTCAAGCATTATTAAATTAATAGTGAGCCTATACGTTATAAACTTGCTTCATTATTTTGATGAAATAGTATTGCTTAAATTTGATGGTAATATGTTAACTACTGCTACATTACTAAATTTAGCTAATATGATAGTGATTATTACATTTGGTTATAAAATACTTTTAGCTTTAAATTTCTTTATGGGTATTATGTCTGATTATATTGTTGGAAAATTTGAAATTACATTAGCAGCATATAGAAGATTAGCTCTTAATTTTATTTATTTAATTATAGTAGCATTAATATGGGTTGGAGTACTTCCAATGTTGAAAAGTTTAGCTGGAATAGGAGAATTAATTAGCAATATAACTGTTATAATATTATTAGTAATTCTATTATTAGTGATCTATGATATTATGAGAATATTTTACAGAAGTCTTTTAGGAATATGGAATAGATTAATTGAGAAAATATTAGAATTTTTTGAAAAAATATTAATGCGTCGTTAAAATATTAGAAAATTTTATAATTTATACTTATAAAAAACTTTAATTTCTATTTTGATGGAATATGGGAACTATAAATTTATTTGACCCATGGAAAAACAAGCTTTGTTCTTGTCCAATTAAATATTCATTTTCCCCTTATACTGGTTGCTCTCATAATTGTTTGTATTGTTATGCTTCAAGTTATATTCCAAATTTTTTTATATGCAGACCTAAAAAAGATGTAATTAAAAGACTTATGCATGATATTAAAAAAATAGATAAAAAAATTTACATTTCAATAGCGAATAGTTCAGACCCTTATCCTCCTTTAGAAAAAGAACTTAAGCTTACAAGAGAATGCTTAAATTTGCTTATAAATAATGGATTTAAAATACTTTTAATAACAAAATCTGATATAGTAAAAAGAGATATTGATATTTTATCAAAAGCAAAAGTTTGTGTTAGTTTTAGTGTAACTACTTTAGATGAAAATAAAGCAAAAAAGCTTGAACCAAATGCTCCATTACCAAAAGAAAGATTAAATGCTGCACAAAAACTAATTGAAAATAATATTCCTGTAAGTATAAGATTAGATCCAATAATTCCATTAATAAATTGTGATGAAATTGAAAATTTAATTAGAGAAATTTCTGGAATTGGAGTGAAACATGTAACATCTAGCACTTATAAAGCTAGAGCAGATAATTGGAAGAGAATAAGTGCGATTTTTCCAGAAGAAATGAAGAAATTAGAAAAATTATATTTTAAAGATGGAGAAAGAATATCTAACTCTTATTATTTACCAAAAGAAATTAGATATAATTTGATGAAAAAAGTAAGAAATATTTGTGATAAATTTTGTATAACTTTTGCTTCTTGTAGAGAAGGATTTTACGAATTGAATACATCAAAAAGTTGTGATGGCTCGCATTTAATTAAGACTTAACATTTAAGTTTTTATTTTTTTATGTTCAGGAGTAATGCTTATTTGTTTTCTAAAATTATACCTTTTTCTTTACGCAATTTTTCAAGCATACTCTTTATTTCATTAACTTTTTCAGCTCCTAATGGATAATATTTCATAGAAATTAAAAAACATAACGTAGCTATGATGATAATTACTGATGTTAGAATCCTCATATTTAAAATAACATTTGGAGGTTGAGGAGCACCAGGAACAAAACCACTTAGGCTAAAAATAATAATTGTACTAATACCAGTAAGACCTAATGCAAACCTATCAACAAATGTTGTTACTCCTAAGTATACACCTTCTCTTCTTAATCCTGTTTTTATCTCATCTTCATCTATCACATCAGGTATTAAAATTTCTCTAACTAAAGTTACTCCAGAATTTGAGAAACCATAAAAAATCATTATTATTATTGCTTTTAAAACATTATCTGCTATAAGCACAAATGATAAAAGAAATAATATTTCTAATATATAAGAAATGGTAAGTGTCTTTTTTGTACCATATTTAATACCAATTTTTCTCCATAATGGATAAAAAATTATTGCCATTAAAAGAATTGGAGCACTTATGAAAGTAACATCAGCAATAGTTCCCCCAAGCATATATTCAACAAAAAATGGGCTTATTGCTGAAAGTAAACTCCAAGTCCAGCTTATCATTAAAATACATAAAGCAGCTGTAATAAATGATTTATTTGTAAGAGTTATTTTGAATGCTGATATTATAGGAAGAGTTCCTGCCATACTAAATTCTTTTTTTTCTATACTTCCAAGCAAAGATATCATGAAAGCTCCACCTGAAATACAACCCAAAAGTGCTCCAGTTAATGCCCATCCATTTAAAGTACCAAATTCTTTAGTAAAATAAGCTATTATTTGTGGTGCTATAACAAACCCTATTATTAATCCTATCATTGCAGCAACTTGTCTATAAATAGATGCTTCAATTCTCTCTTTAAGATCTTGGAACATTTCTGGAAACAATGCATTCCATCCAACAGTAACAAATGTATATAGAAGCTCAAAAATTCCTATAATAATTATAAAATAAAGGAAAAGCCAAATATTGTATGAATTTGATAATGGTATATCTTTAATTGGTGGAAACCAGATTAAAATAAAAAGTAATACCATTAATGGAGTACCAAAAAGAACATAAGGTATTCTACGTCCCCATCTTGTTCTAGTTCTATCTGAAATATATCCAGCTATTGGATCATTTATAGAATTCCATATTCCATACGCAATTGAGAAACCAATTCCAACTAAAGCAGGATCAAGACGAATTTCATTAACATAAAAATATATTAAAAATGTGCCTATCAAATGATAAATAAGTGCTTGACCTAAATTACCAAAACCATAAGTTATTTTCCCTAATCTACCCTTTAATCTACCTATTAGCATATCTATATTTTAATTTTATAATTTATAAATATTGCTATAGAATAATTCTTTAATTTTTCTATTAGGATTTATGAAACTAAAAAGATTTATATAATATTATGAGAATTTTAAAAGTAAGAATGATTATTCAGTGGTGCAGATGCAAGGAATTTTTCAAATAATTTTAGAAATTCTTTTTGGAATAGAGCCTATTAAAATTTTGCAATCTTTACATCCAGCTTTTGATAATATTTTTATCTTCTTTACGCAATTAGGTGAAGATTATGTATTTACAGCTTTAATAGGAATAACATATTGGTGTATTAATAAGGAAATTGCAATTATTACTTTTTATGTTTTAATATCTAGTGGATATTTACATTATTTTTTAAAAATGGCATTAAGAATGGAAAGACCCCCATCAATTTATAGAATTATTGGGAAAGAAGAATTATCTTATGGATTTCCTAGCGGGCATACTCAAAATGTAGCTACATTTTGGAGTTGGGCATGGTTAAAAATAAGGAAGAATTGGTTTGCTATTATTTCAATAATTATAATATTTTTTGTAGGTCTTTCAAGAATATACTTGGGAGTTCATTATTTAGGTGATGTTGTAGGAGGAGCTATAATTGGTATATTATTCTCAATTTTTTCATTTAAATTATCTCAAGTTAAAATTAAAAAAATTAAGAACCCTTATTCGTTACTTCTTAAAATCACTCCTATTTTAGCAATATTTTTATTCTTTTTTTCACTTTTAATTTTTCCAGATATAAAAAGAGATGATCCTTCAGTACAATTAGGATCGCTTTTTGGCCTTCCTATTGGAGTAATGCTTGAAAAGAAATATATTAATTTTAGTACTAATGTTAGCTTAAAAAAGAAAATTTTAAGAGCCATAATAGGTTTTGGCTTAGTAATGATATTAATGGTAACATTATCGCCATTATTACCAAGTAAAATTGTTTATTTAAGATTCACTAGATATGCTATTATTTCACTTATTGCAGCTTTTATAGTGCCATTAATCTTTAAGATAATTGAAAAATAAAGATAGACCTATTAAATAATACGAGTAAGATAAATTACTTCTTGAAGACCGCATCATTATTAATTTAATTATCAAAATAACTTTCTTATTAGAAGTTTTTGTAACTTTTTATAGTAACAATTTTATATGGTTCTATATCTATTTTAAATCCATTTTGAGATTTAACTTCAATTAAAGATTCTTCATTTAAATTTGTAATATATAGTCTTTTCACTTCTGGAAATATTTTTATATTGCTTAAAATTTTTTCATTACTAATATTATAAAATCTTACTATAAT
>CAZHGP010000057.1:0-5873 GCA_964532175.1 uncultured Nitrososphaeria archaeon | reverse complement strand
TAAAAATATGTAAGGAAATATAGTACATTTAAAAGAACACATTATACTTAGAGATTATTGAAAATAAAATATTCTTCTTTTATAAAAAATAATTATGGAATTTAAATGAAAATGTAGAAAGGGGGCTAGACTATGGTAGGAAGCTGAACACGTTAAAACAAGATCTTCCTAGGATCTGTTATTTTTCCCATTATCGCAGATGCTATAACAGTAGCTGGAGATGCTAAATAAACTTTAGCTTTTGTACTTCCCATTCTTCCTATAAAGTTTCTATTAATCGATGCTATACATACTTCTCCATCAGCTAATACTCCCATATGTGTTCCTATACAAGCTCCACATGTTGGATTACAAACTAATGCTCCAGCTTTTAAGAAAATTTCAATTAATCCTTCTTTCAAAGCATTTAAATAAATTTCTTGAGAAGCTGGCACAATTATTGTTCTTACATTTTCTTTAATTTTCTTATTCTTAACAATTTTTGCTGCTAATCTTAAATCTTCTAATCTACCATTTGTACATGAACCAATATAAGCTTGATTTATTTCTATTCCTTCAATTTCACTTATTGGCTTAACATTATCAACGGAACTAGGACAAGCAACTTGAGGTTCAATTTTTGAAATATCAAAATCGATTTTTTCAGAAAATTCGGCATTAGAATCGCTCTTAAAATTAAAATCGATCGATATGTTTTTTTCTTTAAAATATTGCTCTGTAATTTTATCTGGTTCAACTATTCCAGTTTTGGCGCCCATTTCAACAGCCATATTACACATAGTCATTCTGCTATCTATCGTCATATTTTCTACTGTTTCTCCACTAAATATTACAGCTTTATAAACTGCTCCATCAACACTTAATTTACCTATAATGTATAAAATAACATCTTTAGAAGTTATCGGCTCTTTAATTTTTCCACTTATATCAATTTTCATTGTTTCAGGTACTTTAAGCCAAGTTTCTCCTGTTAAAAGTATTGCTGCTACATCAGTAGCCCCCATTCCTGTAGCAAATGCTCCTACAGCTCCATAGGTACATGTATGAGAATCTGCACCTATTATAAGCTCCCCAGGTTTTGCATGTCCTTTCTCAACCATTACTTGATGGCAAATTCCTCCTCTACCTATATCATAAAAATTCTTTATTCCTTGTTCAAAAACAAATTCTCTAATATTTTTTTGATTAAGTGCAGCTCTTTCATTATTTGCTGGAACAAGATGATCAAATATAACAATTATCTTTTCAGGATCCCAAACTTTCTTCCCATTCATTTCTTTAAAGCTTTTTAGAGTTAAAGGACCCGTTAAATCATGAAACATTACTTTATCTACTTTAGCTTTAATTATTTCACCAGGTTCAACTTTTTCTTTTCCAGCTGCTTTAGATAATATTTTTTCTACAATATTTAAGTACATTATAGGATTCCCTATAGATTCTGGCTATTTTTTAACCAATTATTAAAAATTTTTTATAAATAAATCTTTCTTTTTTTTAAAAATCAAAAATATTAAAAATAAAATAATTAAGAGAATAAGGTATTTTAAAGTTATTTTTTAGTTCTATTAATTGGAATAAAGTTTAATAGTATTCCACTAAAAGTCATAGAAAAACCACAAAGAATAAACATGATTTTTATTAAATCGATTGTTAATAATGCTCTTTCAGGTTTAATTATAGTTGTTAACCCATTATAAATTATATTTACAAAAGGTGTAAAGTATAGCGATAAACCTAGGAGAAGCATTATTATTCCAGGTAAAAGTATAGATAATATGAAAAGTTTTGTTGGAAATTCTTGGCGTAAGCTTGCATTTCTTACATCAATTGGAGTTATATTTGGTAAAGCTATTGCTGAAATTTTTATTAAAAATGGTGTTAATAAAAGCATAAATGGAAGCATTGTTACAAACCACCAAATTATTAAAGAAATTGAAAGAAGAATTATACCATTCATTGAAAGATTTAATCCAAATAGAAAGTTTATTGTTGGAACATATAAAAAAGCAACAATAGAATTTGCAATTATAAGTATGAAAATAGATGAAGAAATAAATCTTTTCCAATTGAATTTCTCTTTAAGAAGCCAACCATATAAATAGAAGCCAATAAAATTCCCAGGAACTGCAGCTACTAAACTTGGTATATAAAGAGTACCATGCTTTAATGAGTCGCATAGAAGTGTTCCTATTGCAGCTCCAAGTCCAGCTGGCATTGGGCCAAAAATTATTGCAAAAAATGCAGGTATAATAACTGCAGGCCTAAATTGTCCATAACCCCAAGGGGATGAAATATATGCTGTTAAATAAGACCCGCTAGCATATAATGCTGCACAAAAAGCAGTTGCAGATATTATTAATGATTTTGATTTAACCATATTATTTTCTTTAGTTATGAGATAAGCATTGAATTTAAATATTTTCTACATACTCTATAGAAAGTATATATTTTTTAAGTTTAGTTTTTAATGTTTTAATATTAATATTAAAATTAAATAAAAATCTTTTTCTTTTCCTAAAAATTCTAATTCTAATAATTATCACTTTTCTATTCCTTCAGAATATTGATGAGAGTTTTCACAAATTGCTTAATAATTACTATGTTTGCTCTAGTATCATTAATTATAGTCCTAAATAAAAAAGAAAAAATAAAAGGAAATTGAATAAACTTGTTACGCCTTTTTCCTATTTATTAAATTATCAAAACTAAAAGGCCTATTGCTAGCAATATTGCTACAAACAAAGTTAAAGAAATGTAACGCCCAACTTCCTTCTTTTGGTACTATCAATTGTTCTGGTATAATGATAGATATTGTATAAGGTACTATTTCTGTTTTTTGTGTAGTTAAAGTTATAGTTATTGCTCTTGTTGTTTTTGTCTTAATTTCACTAATGATTTCTGGAATAATTATCATTATGATTTTAAAAAATATAATTATTTCAGAGTGTTATATTACAACATCGAATTTAACTAAAATCTCCTCTAACATTATTATACTTTATATACCTTATCAATAATATCGATATTTTTTAGTCTAAGATTTATTTTTTTCAATTACTTCATTCATTTTAGTAAAAAGGAAATATTAACAATGTAAAATATTCTTGATTTGGGAAATTTTATATTAAGATGCTGAAAAAATATATATTTTTCCCAAAATAAGTAAGTAATAAGGCCTAGGTGAGGTAGAAAAATATAAAAATGCCGATTCTGGTAGCCTGAGGGCCTGTGGAGCCCTTCGCTGGGGTTCAAAAATTGTGAGGAGAATCCTCACGATTGAATAAATCCCCACCTAGGCCCTAAATTAAAAAAAGCTTATTTTTTAAGAATTTACATGCAGAATAACATATTTATCTTTTAAATTGTCTCTTTATTAGCAAAAAATCATATATTTTGCTAGCATACTGAAAAAGGAATATAAATAAATTAAAGTAACGAAAATCTCCTTAAAAAATTAATGCTTATTACAATTAGATTTAAAACTTAGTAAAATATTTTAATAGAAAGCTAAACGGGCCCGGCGGGACTTGAACCCGCGACTTGCGGCTCCGCAGGCCGCTGCCCTATCCATTCTAGGCCACGGGCCCATCTACATTTCTTCTATAATTGGCAATCCAAGTAAGTATAAACAATTATTTAATGTTTGCTTAAAAGCAGCTACTATTGCTAATCTATAATTTGTTTCTTTTTCATTAGAAGATATTACTTGACATTTTTCATAAAAATCATTAAAACATAATGCTAATTGATGCGTATAATTTACTAATTTTTTTATAAAAAGTGTTTTAGCTACTTCTTCTATAATTAATGGAAATAAAGCAATTTGCCTTATAACATTTTTCTCATATTCATTTGGTTCTCTAAAAACTTCAAAATTTTTATTAAGAAAACCTGCTTTTTCTATTATTCTACATGCTCTCGCAAAAGTATATAGCAAATATGGTCCAGTATTCCCTTCTATTTTCATAGCTTTTTCACTATCAAATACGATTATTTTATCGGTATCGCTTTTTATTAATTCATATCTTAAAGCTGCTATCGCTAAAGCTTCTGCAGTTTTATCTATTTTATCATTACTCCATTCAGGATGTCTTTTCTTAGTTTCTAAAATAAATTTTTCTTTTAACATTTTTAATATTTCTTCTACTTTTATGTATATCCCTTTTCTTCCTTCCATATGAATTATTCTTGTTTTTATATCTTTTAATCCTATTCTTTCAGCATCTTTTGAACTTAAAGAAACTATTTCATATGAAAAATGTATGTATTTTTCAGGATTTATTCCTAAAAGTGATAAAACATATTTAATTATTTCTTGCGGTCTAGATTGTCTAACATCTATTACAGATATTGCTTTATCACATCCACCAAATTTCTCTTCTATTATCCCATTAAAATCTGTTATTAATAAAGGTGTGCCATCTGGATTTTTTGTAAATAAGCTATATTTAAAATCATCGCTTAATAAACCAAGCTTCCAAGCTGCATATGCAATGTCTTTAGCAATATATGTAATTGTTGAATCACTTCTTAAAAGAACTTCATCCTCTTCTTTTGAAAGAATTGGATGTTTTGATAAATCTATTAACCAGCAACCTGCTTTATCCCCTTTCTCCGAAAGGTATATTATTCCTGCTTCTTTTAATTTATTGAATATTTTATTCCATAATCCAAAAGCAATTATATCAACTTCTCTATTTATTATATCATATCTTGCTCCTAATCTCCAACAAGTTTCTAATTGATTTTTTAAAACTTTTTCAGCTATTTCTCTATTTAATTTAAATATTTCTGAATTTATATTTTCTATTTCTTTAAGAATAGCTTTCTTCTTTTTTTCAATTTCTGGATTTTTTTGAAGAATATTATTTACTTCAACATATATTTTATCTCCACAATATTCATCAAATCTAATTCCCTTAGGTGCTTCCATAGGATAACCAAGTTCTAAAAAACCTAATAATATATCAGCCATTTGACTTCCACTATCATCTACATAATTTGCAACAATCACTTCATATCCTGAGAAACTTAAGATTCTATATAACACATCTCCTAAACAAACATTTCTTGCATGACCTATGTGTAAAGCTTTATTTGGATTGACACTTGTATGTTCAAGAAAAATTCTTTTATTTTCACCAATATTTGTTTTTCCATAATCATTACCAAGTTTTAAAATATTTTTTATAGTTGCTTCAGTATATCTAATCCAATCAACATAAAAATTAATATATCCAGGAGGCTTAATATCAAAGCTTTTTAATAAACCATCTTTTTTAAGAATTATTCTTGAAGAAATTTTTTTAGCATATTCAATAGGATTTAAACCTAATTTTTTTGCATCTTCAAAACATGAAATGCATGAGATTTCTCCAAATTCTATTTTTTTAGGAATTTCTAATATAGGCTTAGATAATCCTGCATTTTTAAGAATTTCTTCAGCTTCTTCAAATAAATATTTTATAGTCATTATTTTTCTTCTTGAATAATTATTTAAGAATTATATAAGTATAATTCCAAAAATTCTTTATAATAAAAACAAACTTCTTATTTATTTTTTAAATTAAATAAGATAATAATGTAAAAAAAAATGGGGCCGGCGAGATTTGAACTCGCGACTTCGGGAAATTATTTTTCTCCCGGTCCCTAGCCGGGTATCATAACCATGCTAGACCACGGCCCCTAGTGTAATTTTAAATTAAAGTTATTTAAAAGTTTACTGGGTCAAAAATCTGAATGATATATAATATTCAATCAAATAGATACTTTTCCAAAAAATTTTATTGTAATGTATAAAGCAGCAAAAATGAGAATAAAAAAATAAAGTATAATTGTTTTTTAATTCGCTCAAATTTTTTCTTTTAAATGAG
>CAZHGP010000056.1:0-5928 GCA_964532175.1 uncultured Nitrososphaeria archaeon | reverse complement strand
CTTTCTTATTTATTAGTTCTAAAAATATATTTATCTTGATAATATTTGACTAAAAAAAGAAAGACTAGATTATTTTTATTCTCAATTTTATAAAGTTTTTGATCAAAATATTTGTATATTTAAATATTTTAGAAATAAAAATATTTAAATTTCCTAATATTTTATCCTCTATTTATGATGAATTATGATTTTATTATAACTAGCGATAGAACGATGATTACTAATCATCATAATAATGAATTTTTAGGATTTATGACAACAGCTCCTGCAATAGTATTGCCTGAATTAATATGGAAATGGATTTCAACTCCTAAAATTAAGGTAGATAAAATAGGTAGACCAATTCAAGCACCATATGGTTTAAGAAAAATCGAAGCTGCACTTTTAGATGCTGGTTTTAAAGCTACAATTATAGATCCAGATTATATTCATAAGCATTTAGATAATGCAAAAGCAATAATGATAGGGCATCATGATTATTTTGCTTTAGCTTCTCCAAGTTGTGAATGGAAAATGTTAACTAATAAAGAGCCCATAAATGCTAAATGTTTTCGAAAATTTATGACTAAAATTATTAATAAAATTAAAGATAAAAAAGATTTAAAGATTATTATTGGAGGACCTGCAGCATGGCAATGGTTGTATGTGCCAAAATTAATAAAAAAATATAGAATAAATACTATTATTAATGGTGAAGGTGAAAAAATAATAAAAATAATAGCTCAAAAAATATTGAATGGTGAAAAATTACCTAACTATATAGAAGTTAACTCAAGCAATTCACCAAAACTTAATGAAATAGCATTAATAAGATATCCTTCAGTCAATGGACTTATTGAAATTATGAGAGGATGTCCACGTGGATGCAAATTTTGTAGTGTTACTTCAAGACCACTTAGATTCTATACATTAGAAATGATAGAAAAAGAGCTTAAGGTTAATAATTCGTATGGCATAAATCATGGTATAATTCATGCAGAAGATGTTTTACTTTATGGTGCAGATGGCATAAAACCTAGATTAGAACCTCTTTTAAAGCTTCATAAATTAATTAGTAAATATTACAAAAATATTAGTTGGAGTCATTTAAGCTTATCATCCTTAAAATATGCTCAAGAGAATTATAAAGCTATTTCAAAAATAGTTGAATTAATATATAGTAATAATCAAGATTGGATTGGAGTAGAAGTTGGAATAGAAACAGGATCACCAAATTTAGCTAAAAAAATTATGCCAGCAAAAGCTGCACCATATCCAGTAGAAAAATGGCCTGAAATAGTAGAAGATGCTTTTAAAATTATGCATGAACATAAAATTATACCAGCAGCAACACTTATAATAGGTCTTCCAAATGAAACTGATGATGATATTATTAGAACTATTGAGTTAATAGATAGATTAAAGGATTATAGGAGTTTAATAATTCCTATGTTCTTTGTACCTATGGGAATGCTTAAAAATGAAAAATGGTTTAAAGTATCAAAAATTAAAAATGTTCATATAGAATTATCAATTGCATGTTTAAAGCATGATCTTTATTGGGCAAGAGACATACTTTCAAAATATTACTTAAAAAGGAAACATGAAAAGCTTATGAATTTTCTAATAAAGATTATGCTTTACAATTTTGAAGTAAAATTAAATAAATACTTAAAAGAAATAAAATCCAGTAAAATGTTACATTAAAAAATTTTTAGAATTTAAAATAAGAATTTACTAAAAAGAAAGAAGAAAAATCTAAAGAAGGAGTATAATTCTCTTAATTCCTTTCCTTTTTTTATTTTTATGTATCCTAAATTAATATTTTTTAATAAATCTCTTATTGCAAGATTTTGGGAAATTATAGAAAAATTAAGAAGAACTTGTAATATTCATTAGAAAAATTTAAAAAATATGGTATTTCAATATAGTATAAAAATGGGGTGATTAAAAATTAAGATAACTATTATAGGTGCAGGAAGTCTTGCTTGGAGTTCTAAAATTATTCATGATTTATGTATGACACCTGGATTATATGGTAGTACTATTTCATTGATGGATATTAATAAAGAACGCTTAGATATTATTTATGATTTTGCTAGAAGATATGCATTTGAACGTAAAGCTAATTTAAAATTCGAAAAAACTTTAGATAGAAAAGAAGCAATAAAAGATGCTGATTTTGTAATAAACATGGCCATGGCTGGAGGGCATCAATATTATGAAAAAATGAGAGAAATTTCTGAAAAATATGGTTATTATAGAGGAATAAATAGTACAGAATGGAATATGGTATCAGATTATCATACGATTTGGGGTTATTATCAATTTAAATTAGCTATGGATATTGCAAGAGATATTGAAGAATTATGTCCAAATGCTTGGTTATTAGAATTAGCAAATCCAGTATTTGAACTTACAACATTAATTAGTAGAGAAACTAAAGTAAAAGTAATAGGGCTTTGTCATGGGCATCTTGGTTATAGAGAAATAATTGGAATATTAAATTTAAATGAAAAAGATGTAGAAGTAGAATCTATAGGACTTAATCATGTAATATGGTTAACTAAATTTTATTATAAAGGTGAAAATGCATATCCTATTCTTGATGAATGGATTGAGAAAGATTATAAAAATTATTTTAAGAAATGGTATGAAACATCAAAGATTTTCCCTTTAGATGTTCAATTATCTCCTGCTGCAATTGATATGTATAAAAGCTATGGTTTATTTCCAATTGGAGACACTGTAAGAAGTGGTACATGGAAATATCATTGGAATTTTAGAACAAAGAAGAAATGGTATGGAGCATCAGGTGGCTTTGATTCTGAAATAGGATGGAAATTCTATTTAAATATGGAAGAAAGGAATATGAATAGAATTAAAAGTGCTTTAGAGGATAAACAAAAACCATTAATCAATATATTCCCTTCGAAAAGGAGTGATGAATCTGTAATACCTATAATAGATTCTATAGCAAATGATAAAGAAAGTTTATATCAAGTAAATGTTATGAATAAAGGAGCTATAAATGGTATAAGGGATGATGTAGTTATTGAAATACCTGCTTTAATAAATGGAAAAGGAATTCATAGAATAGAAACTAAAAGCTTGCCTAAGAGAATAATGAATTTTGTTATTTATCCAAGAATTCAAAGAATGGAATGGGCTATTGAAGCATTTCTTGAAGGTGGAAAACAATTATTATTTGATTGGTTAATAATAGATCCAAGAACAAAATCTAATAAGCAAATTGAAAATGTTATTAATGCTATACTTTCAATTCCTGAAAATAAAGAAATGGAAAAACATTTTAGATAAAAAAGATTTTTAATAATCTTAATTTATACTTTTACTTTAAATTCTGATTTAAGAGTAATCCATATAGGCCAATTAACTTCTATTTGAGTTTTTATATTATGTATTCCAGGCTCAATTTTTTCATCCAAATTTATTCTTATTGTTATTTCATCACCATAACGAGCATCTAAATCCATTTTTTGCTCTATTTTTTTAAATTCACTTTCTCTTATTTTCATACTAGCTTTTTCAGTCACATCTTTATTATCAAGAAATATTTTTGGTGATACACTAACACTTCCTGATCCAGCCATATTTTTTATTTTAAACTCTATAGTTTTATCATCAATTTTTCTAAAACTATTTTCTACATATTGAATAGACAAAATATTCTACCTCTTACTTAATAATATAAAAGAAATTAAAAAATTTAAAAATTTTCTAAAAATAATGCTTGTTAAATACTCTATTTTTAAACATATAAATGTTAAATTGTGATGAAATAATCTTTAATTTATACATGAAATTATTATTTTTAATAGATAAAAAATTATTCAATAAAGCACTAAATAAGACAAATTTTATATACTTTATTTTTGAAAAATATTTTTATGTTAAGTTATAGATGGTTTGTAGTAATAATTCTATTTCTATTTCTTACATTTCATTCAGCAGATTTATTTATTATTTCTGCAGTAAATCCTCAATTGATTGAAGAATTTAAAGTAGATTATGTTACTATGGGCTTCCTTTTTTCAATATCATTATTGATAGCTACTATTCTTTATCCTTTATGGGGTTTTCTATATGATAAATACTCAAGAAAGCTTCTTGTTTCACTTGCAGCATTAATATGGGGATCAACAACATGGATTAATGCATTATCTAGAGTTTTTTCTCAATTTTTCATAACTAGAATTATTACAACTATTGATGATGCAGCTCCTCCTGGAGTATATAGTCTTGTAGCAGATTATTTTGAACCAAAAGATCGTGGAAAAGCTATGGGTGTAATAAATGCTTCTAGTCCAATAGGTGCAATACTTGGTACTGTAATACCTTTAATGATAATTGATGCTGGATTAAATTGGAGAAATGCTTTCTTTATTACAGGAAGTGTAGGAATAATAATGGGTTTGATTATATATTTTTTTATTAAAGATATTCCTCGAGGTACTTCAGAACCAGAACTTTTCGGAAAACTTGTTTCTGATATTTATAAAGCTAAATTATCTGATTTAAAAATTCTTTTGAAAAATAAATCTCTTCTTTTACTTTATGCTCAAGGATTTTTTGGTGTTTTTCCATGGAATGCAATAACTTTTTGGATTATAACATACATGGTAATGGAAAGAAAATTATCTTCAGAATTAGTAATGATAGTAATGGTTGTTTGGCTTATAGCAATGACTATTGGAAATATTATTGCTGGTTATTTAAGCGATTTCTTATTTAGAAAAACGAAAAGAGGTAGAGCTATGTTTGGAGCTATAGTAGTTTTCTTTTCAGCTTTACTTATATATTTAGCGATGTATTCAGAAACTTTTGAAAGTTTCTTCTTTTTCGGAGTACTTACAGCTTTTGAAATCCCAATGGCTGGACCAAGTGTAAGTGCTGCTATTACAGATGTTACTGAACCTGAATTAAGAGGAAGTGCAACAGCTTATCTTAGATTTTTTGAAAATATTGGTAGTTCCATTTCACCTGCGCTTGTAGGAATTATTAGTATGAGTAGTACATTACAATTTTCTATAACATTAATTAGTTCTTTTACTTGGATAATATGTGGGATCCTTTTTGTCTTTCTCACATTAATAATACCAAAAGATATTGATAGATTAAGGACTGTTATAAGAAAAAGAGCAGATGAGCTTATGAAAACTTAAAAATGAGGTGTATATAAGTGTCTCAAAATTTTAAAGAAATTTTTAAGAATTTAGATGAAAAAACCTCAAAACATTTAATAAAGGAATTACTTGGAATAGATATTGAAAAACCTTTTGAAAATGTTAGAAAAATACTTTGTATTCAACCACATCCAGATGATTGTGAAATAGCAATAGGAGGAACTTTAGCAAAATTAAGTTTAGAAAAGAAAGAAATAATTTATTTAACATTAACTGATGGTTGTTTTGGAACAAATGACCCTTCAATAAAACCAGAACAACTTGCTAAAATTAGAAAAGAAGAACAAGAAAGAGCAGCAAAAATTATTGGAATAAAGAAACTTATTTGGCTTAATTATAAAGATACAGAACTTCCTTATTCTCCAGATGTTAGAAATAAAATTATAAGCATAATTAGAGAAGAAAAGCCTGATATGGTTTTAGCTCCAGATGCATGGCTTCCTTATGAAGTTCATCCAGACCATAGAAATGCTGGTCTTTTAGCTACTGAAGCAGTATTTTTCTCTTCTCTTCCTAATATAAATAGAATAGATTTAGAGAAAGGTTTAGAACCCCATGAAGTACAATTGATTGGTTTATATTATACTTCAAAACCAAATTTTGTAATCGATATTTCTGATACTTTTAATATTAAACTTAATGCATTGAAAGAACATAAAAGTCAATTTCAAAATAATTGGGGGTTTTTGGTTATGTATCTTCAGGGCATAGGTGCATTTTATGGAAAGAAAATAAATACAGA
>CAZHGP010000055.1:0-6411 GCA_964532175.1 uncultured Nitrososphaeria archaeon | reverse complement strand
AAAAAGAAGATATCATAAATATGGTTTTTAATAATGTTTTAAAGAAATTTTATAAGGAAAAATATTAAAAAATAATAATCAAAAAGGTTTTAAAATAATGAAGCAAATAGGGATTTTTTATTATAAATGGCAGCATAAGCATAAAACTCCTAGAAATCATCCTGAATCACCAAGAAGGGTAAAAAAAATAGTTAAAGAAATAAAAAAATTTTTTAAAGATAGAAAAGAAGTAATTTTTAAAGATATGCTAAAAGCTGATTTAAGTAAAGTTTTAGGAGTACATGAAATACAATATGTTAATTATATTAAAAATTTTTGTTTAAAAGGTGGAGGATGGATAGATTATGATACTTACTTTACTAAAAATTCATTAGATGTAGCATTACATTCAGTAGGTGGAGTATTAGAAGCATGTAAATTGGTTTTAAATAGAAATTTGTCAAGTGCATTTGTTTTAACAAGACCACCAGGACATCATGCTGGAAAAAGAGGCATAGCCCTTAATGCTGATTCTCTAGGTTTTTGTATGTTTAATAATGCTGCAATAGCAGCACATCATTTAATAAATAAAGAGAAAATAAAAAGAATAGTTATTATGGATTTAGATAGTCATCATGGTAATGGAACACAAGAAATATTTTATAATAATCCATTAGTACTTTATATTAGTTTTCATCAAAATGAAAATTTTTATCCTTGGTCAGGATCTATTAAAGAAATAGGGGAAGGTGATGGGAAAGGATTTAATATAAATATTCCTTTTCCAAAATATTCTGGTAACATGGAGTATTTAATAGCTTTTAAGAAAATAATAGAACCAGTAATAGACAATTATGATCCAGAATTCATAATTGTTTCACTTGGATTTGATGCGCATAAAGATGATCCATATTCTGATTTAAAAATTACAACAAATGGATACTTAACTTTATTGTATTACATAAAAAAATTATCAAATAAATATTGCAATGGAAGATTAATGCTATGTTTAGAGGGTGGCTATAATATAGATATACTTGGAAAAATTTCTGTTAAATTAATAGAATTATTAATAAATAAGAAAAGCTTTAATTTTATTAAAAATTTTAAAAAGAAGAAAATTGAAAATAAGTTTATGAAGAATATAGAAGAATTAAAGAAGTTACTCTCTTTTTATTGGCCATTATGATTATGCTTTAGTAGAAATTAATGCTAATTTAACTTGTTTAACTCCTTTTAAACTTAATAAAGTTTTAGACAATTTTTCAATAATTTTTAATTCTCCTTTAACAGCAATAATTTCAAGACAATTATTTTCATCTAAATGAATATGCATAGTACTATTTATTACTTGAGAAAAATCATGTTGAATATCTGTTAATTTTTCTTCTAAACCTCTAGCTTTATGATCATAAATTAAAATTATAGAGCCAATATTAAAACCTTCTTTTTCAAAAATTGGTTTATATTCATTTAAAAAAGAGCGGATAGCATTTTGAATAGCTTTTGATCTATCTATACCAATTTTTTCAATTATTTCATCAAGTTCTTTTAATAATTTAGGAGGAATTGTTGCACTAATCCTAACCATTTTTTCATTTGACATTTTTATAATTTAATAATAAAACAAAATTTAAAAACTTTTTGATATAAACCCTTTTTTATCAATTTTTAGAATTGTTTTAAATATTTTAATAGAAAGTTTATATATTACTTTTAGTATTATTTTTTTAAAAAAAAGTAATACGGTGAATAGAATGGTATATTTTACAAGCAAGGATATAAGTGCAATAGTACTTTCTTCAGTTTTTTGGTTTGTATTAAATATTACAATAACACCAATTTTTTGGGAAATAACGCATCTTCCATTTTTATGCGATATGATAGGAGCCATAGCACTTATGCTTGCTGTTTGGTGGACTAGAAAAATTGGAATAGCAACCATGGTTGGGATAATTACAACATTATTAACTTTATTATTCAGACCTGCAGCACTTCATATGTTAGGCTTTACTACAGCAAGTATTATATTCGATATTTTAACAAAGATTGCTGGATATGAAAGAATTTTTAAGAAAATTTTAGGAGAAATATTATTCATAATTCCAATTTTGGCATTTTCAACTTTCATAGGAGGGTTAATAATTGGAAAATTTTTCATGAGATTCCCAACAATGATTGCAATAATTATTTTTGCTGGATTACATTCTATTGGAGGAATAATAGGAGCAATTATAGGAATAATTATTATTGAAGCATTAAAAAGAAGAAAAATAGAAGTAGCAAGGTAATTTAAAATGTCGATTTCTAAAGATATTTTAAATAAAGCAGTTTCATTACATGGGCATTTAGGTCCTTTCTTAGTATTGGGAGTTAAAATTGGTTTATTCATAAAAAAAGTTTGGAATGGAAAAATTGATTTATGTATTTTAAAAACAATTAATAAAAAACCTCAATTATGTACTGCTGATGGATTAAAAACCATTCTTGGAATAAATAATGTTAAAATTTCTAATGGAGAAGGAATTTCAATCGAAATTCATAAAGAGAAAAATAAAATTGCTGAAATATTTATTAAAAAAGAAATAATTGATAAATATGTTAATATTCCTTGGGAAAAATGTGAAGAAGCAGCATATGAAATTTTAGCTTATAAAGAAGAAGAATTATTCATAGTAAAATGATAAAAAAACGAGAATAATATTTAGCTTTTCTCTTTTTTATTTTTCTTAAGCTTTATTATATCATAAATAATTGAAAAAGCATTCAATAGTATTATTAAGATTATTATTAATAATCCAAGAGGTTTATACATTTCTCCACTCAATATTAAAATAATATATCCCAATCCAATCCAATAAGGAATTTTAAATCCTGTCCACACACCTATTACACAATCATATGGAACAGGAACAAAACTATCTATTACTAAATTATTATCACCTTTAGTAATAAATCCTAGACTTGATTTTTCAATAACTCTATGAACTATTATCCAATTTCTATTACCTGGAAAATTAGGATGGTAAAAAACTATCACATCATTAACTTTTATTTCATATGGATTAACACCATGTATTAATATTATATCTCCTATTTCTAATGTTGGACGCATACTACCAGATTTAACAACAAGCAAAGGAAAGTTTACATTCATTAAATTTTGCAAAATAAAAAAAGCTGCAAAGAAAATTATTAATAGTAAAAAGAGAATTGAAAATGTTTTTAAAACATACATTAGAATTTCTCTTTTTTCAATTTTATTTTCCATTTTTTAGCACCTTATATTCTTGGAATTACTGGTCTCCTCCTTCTTTCAATTATTCCAGGGAAGCTAATTTTTATACTTCTCCTTCTTATTATGCCAATAATTAATGATACAATTGGAATAAGTAAAGAAGCTAAAGCTATACCATAATTTGTCATATTTTCTTTTATAAGAATTATTTTAATATCCTTATTTTCTTTAACTTTTAATTCATATATTTTAGTTAAATTATTTATTTCTTCTCTTAAAGTATAGTCTCCTTCAGAAAGATAAAAAGATACTTTACCCATAATATTTGATTCTGCAATGCTTACTATTTCATTATTCCTAATGATTGAAAGTTTAACATTTGGAATCGGATGATCATATAAATCCATAAAAACAAATTTTAAAAGATAAACTTTACATGGAATTGATAAAGTTAAACTATGATCTAAAAATATCGTTTCTTCTCCAACTATTACATTTTGATATTCTACTAATACATCATATTGAGTTTGTGGAAGCCTTATTGATGCTTCACCTTTATCATCTGAAATTAAACTTGCAATTTCTTTTCCAGCTTTTTTAAATGATATTTTAGCATTTATTAAAGAAGAATTATCAGCTTTAAAAAGTTTAATTCTTAAACTTGAAACATGAGTATCTACAAGTATTATTTGTCCATCATAATTCACTTCTACTAAAGGAACAAAAGCAACTTCTATGTTATACATAGTCACACGAATATTATATCTTGTAGGTGGAAAATTTTTAAATAGTGCTTCACCATTCTCATTCAATTCTAAAGAAAAAGGTTTATCATTAATATAAATGGTTACTGTTCCTTTATCCAAAGGCATATTATCTTGATCTACACAAATTATTGAAAAATCATACGCATTGGTATTATATGTAAATTTGGTGGTAGTCTCTGAAATTTTAATATCTTTTTCTAAAATTGGTATAGAATATAATGAACTAAATATTGTAAATAAGCCCTCTGGAATATTTTTTAATGTTATTTTTCCATTAGAATCCGTTTCTCCTTCCAATGTAAATGCTTTTCCTGAAATTTTTACAATAGCATTTGGAATAGGTTCATTCCCACGAGAATCAAGCAATTCAATATTAATATTGAAAACTTTACATGAAATACTTTCAATATTTTCCCCAATTTTTGTTTTAATTTCTTTATAACCAACTTTTAATTCTTTATAAAATACTTCAATAATATAATTTATTGTAAGAATATTAGAAAAAGTAGCTTCACCTTCAATATTTGTGATAGCCTTAGAAATAGTTTTTCCAGAATTAGATTCTATTAAAGAAACAATAGCATCTTCCAATTTTTCTCCATGATAATTATTAACTTTAATTTTTATTGTACTAAAGAATGGTTCTAAAATAGCAAGAAAATTATCTTTATCTATTGAAATAGTTTGATTTCCAACAATGAATCCATTATAAATAGATAAAACAATATATTTTCCTAAAGGAATATTTACAAAATCTGCAAAACCAGTAGAATTTATTATCTTAGATTTTATAAAATTAGTAACATCGATAGATTTTAATGTAACATTCATATTTTGTAGTTGAGTTTTATTTAAAAATTTTTCAATATTGTATGTAATCGTTAAATCGAAAATTTTTGCATTTATAGATAAACTTTGATAAGTTTCATTTTTTAAATTATGAGTAAATTCGCTTAATATATTACCACCAAATAATACTCTAATAGTATAATTATCTCTTTTTAATGCACTAAAAACTAATAACCCAGTAGAATTTTCAATAGAATCGTATAAATTCCCTTTTCTAATAGCTTCGCATTTAATATTTATTCCACTAGCAATCTTATTACCTTTACTATTCATAACTTTTATTCTAAGAGATAACAAGTCTACAAACAAAGTTTGTTGAATATCGCTATTAAGTTGTAATGTTAAATTTTGTAAACTTACAAATTCACCTTTATAGTATGCAGCAATCTTATATATTCCACTAGGATAATTTTTAAAATAAGAGAAGCCATCACTTCCAGTATTTAATCTACTTATTTCTACTCCAGTTGTAGGATTAAAAAGAATGACAGTTACTCCCTGAACAGGAGAATTAGCTAGATTTAAGCATTTCACATTCAAATCATAAAGAGAAGCATTTATATTACTTACTTGGCCTGAAAAAGGAATGTTACTATCGTATACTATTGCATTTCTGTATTTTACTGTAACTTTATAAGTTGCGGATGGCATTTCAGAAAAAAGCACATGGCCATCACTTCCACTAACATCCCATGCTGTGGCTGCAGAAGATGGAGGAGATATTGCTGAGATCGTTACATTTGCTCCACTTATAACTTCTGATCCTGAAATATCTCGAACAATTATAGTCCAATCATAAACTGTACACTTTATATTAAAAAGTGTTTGCGAGGGAATTGAAAATGATGTTGAATTTACTAGTATATCTTTATAATATACAGAAACACTATAGCTTCCATTTTGAAGGCTAGGAAGAATAATAGTTCCACTTGTAATTTCACTATATCTCCATGTAGAATTTGTAATAGTTACATTTGCTCCACTTAAAAATCTTCCATGCCCATCACGTACATAAATAGTGATACTTCCAGATGAAAAAGATACTTCATTCAAATATGCAAAACCAGAAGGAATAAATATTAAAAATATTAGGAAAGAAAATAGAAAAATTTCCTTTCTAAAAAATGAGATTTTAAAAAGTTTTCTCATAGCTTTTTTCATTGCTTTCCAACCTTGTTATTTATTTCTAAACTTATATAAGTATATTTATTAAGGAAATAAAAACTTAAAAACTTTATTTTTATAAAGAATTTTTAAATTTAAATTAAAAAATTTAATTTTTAAATTATTTTTAATAATATCTTTGATTGTTCTCTATCTATTTAAATTTATTAAATTTAATAAATCAAATTTTATATTAAAAATTTGAGAAAAGCAAAGATTTAAAAACATGTATTATCTTTAATATATTAAGGATTTAAGGAGGTATATAATGGCAGATATCTGCCCAGTATGTGGTTTACCTAAAGCAATTTGCGTATGCAAAACAATATCTCGTGAACAACAAAAGGTTCGCATAAAATTTGAAACAAGAAAGTATAAAAGACCAACAACTATTATAGAGGGATTAAATGGAAG
>CAZHGP010000054.1:0-6576 GCA_964532175.1 uncultured Nitrososphaeria archaeon | reverse complement strand
TATCCACATCAATTAAGTGGAGGGCAAAGACAAAGAGTAGCAATTGCAAGAGCAATGATTGTTCGTCCAGATTTCATTGTTGCTGATGAGCCAGTTTCAATGATAGATGTTTCTCTTAGAGCTTCAATTTTAGAACTTATGATGATCTGAAAAAGGAATTCAATTTAACATATTTATTTATAACACATGATTTAGCTGTAGCAAAATATATTTCTGATAGAATTACGGTAATGTATCTTGGAAAAATTGTTGAAATGGGTACTAAAAAAGATGTTTTCTCTAAACCAAAGCATCCTTATACTCTTGCTTTACTTTCTTCAGTACCTGTTCCAAATCCAATGTATAAAAGTGAAAGAATAATTTTAAAAGGAGAAGTACCTAGTCCAATAAATCCTCCAAAAGGTTGTAGATTTCATCCTAGATGCCCATATGCTAAAGAAAAATGTTCTAAAGAAGAACCAATATTAATAGAAACAAATAAAGAGCATTATGTAGCATGCCATTTTCCTTTATAATAAATTTAGCCATAAATTTTTATTCTATCAATATATTTTCTAATAAGAAGTTTTTCAAGTTCACTAGAAAGCTTTTGATCTAAATTCCTTTGTTCTTCTGAAAGAAAACTTAATGGTTTATTAGAGAAAGTTATAGGCCCTTCAACAATTATTGGCTTATTCAATTCATCTATTGGAACAGGTTTAATATTCATAAGCCTTTTAATAGCTTCTTTAGGAGGAAGACTAAGTATTTCAATAGCTTCTTTTTTAGATAAATCTCTAAATCCATATAATGGATAATTTTTTAATCTTTTTATTTCTCCAAAATTTTCTAAAGAAATACCATAACCAACATTTCTAAAAGGATCTAATTGCCAAATTTTTAAACGCCATGCTTTATTTTTATGAATAAAATATAAATCTATAAATCCTTTATTATCTATTCCACTTAATACTTTCCATCCATAAGGGTCTTCATTATATTTTTTATGTATTTCTTTCATTATTTCTTCGATGGTTTTGATGTTCATAGAAAATCCTCTAAAACCTATCCTTTTTTATATCCATTTAATTAAAAAATTTAGAAAAATATAAGTTTTTATATTATTCATTTTTTAGCTAGGAAATTAAAATTATTTTCTTAATTAAAATCATTATTTAAGTAATTTTCTAAAAAGCCTTTTTTATCCAAGAATATCTCCAAGTATAAAGAAAACTGATGCTATACTCATAACCATTATTATCATAAAAACAGTAGGCAAATAAAATCCATCAAAAATAGCTTCATAAATTAATATTAGTATCATCATTATTATAAGAGATATATATCCTATTTTCTTTTTAATAGCATGTATTATTGTAAATATTATTATCGATAACATTACTAAAGTAGGAATTAACATCTTCCCTCACTCTTTTAATTAAAGATATTTTAAATTGATTTATATATTTTTATATATTTCCATTTAATTTTTCTTTCCCTAATTTTAAACCTAATTCAAATGCTTTAATATTTTTATCTACTTCTCTTGGTGAAGTAATTTTTATTGCTTCACGTAAACTTTCTTCCTTTAATTTAAGTACTCCTAATCCAATAGCTATTCCAATTAGCATAACATTTCCAAAAACAATATTTCCAAAATTTTCTTTACTTAATTGAGAAGCATTAAAAACATAAATTTTTTTAGCGAATGGCTCTATTTTTTTAATAATTTCATTAATGCTTGGATAATGAATATTCAAAATATTAGCATAAACTGGTATTAAAGGATGATTATTTATTATAAAAATTGTTTTATCTTTTCTAGCATAATAAATAGCTCTAAGTGCTTCTAATGGTTCAAAAGCAATAATAAGATCAGCATTAGCTTGCATTATTCCTGGAGATGAAACTTCATTTTCTGAGCCAAATCTAATAAATGCAGGTATTATTCCACCTCTTTGAGCAAGACCATGCAATTGAACACCTCTAACATAATATCCTTCCATATTAGCAGCTCTAGCTATAATTACCTGTGTTGTTAATACTCCTGTACCTCCAACTCCCATTAATAATATGTCATACTTCATTATTTTTCACCTCTTTTAATAGAATGTATAGCTCCTTCAGGACATATTTGCATACATACACTACAACCAGTACACATATCTAAATCTATATAATATGTTACTTCTCCATTCTCGATTGTTTTCATTATCGCAGGACAAGCAAAATCTTTAATGCATATATCGCATTTTGTGCATTTTTCTTTATCTATTTGAAATTTAGGAATTTCAATCCCTTTTTCACGGAATTTTCTAGTTGTTAATAATCTACATTCCCCTCTACTAATTAATACTTTTAAACCATTAAATTTCCTTAATTCTTGTAAAGCTTGAATTAATTGTTTTTGATTAAATGAATTTGCTATTCTCATTTCAGCTCCAATAGCTTTAATTATTTCTTCTATTTTTATTGGTTCTACTTTATCTCCCATTCCAGTAAATCCAGAACCTGGATGGGGTTGATGACCAGTCATTGCAGTAACACTATTATCTAAAATAACTACAAGTGGAGCTCTACTATTATTAAATTTACAATTTATTATTGCAGGTATTGATGCATGGAAAAATGTAGAATCTCCTACAAAAGCAACAATTTCTTGATCACTTACTATACTTATTCCATGAGCAATACCAATGCTTGCACCCATACTAATAACATAATCTTGCATATTGAATGGTTCATATACTCCTAAAACATAGCATCCAATATCTCCAGCATAAATAGTATCTTTCCCATAAACTTTTTTAACAGCATAAAATGTTGATCTATGAGGGCAACCTGGACATAAAACAGGTTTTCTAGGAGGAATATCTTTTAATACAAGATTTACCATTTCTTTATGATTTTTAAAATCTATACTAAATTTTTTATTAAATATTTTTTCTAATACAGGAATTATTATTTCAAGATTATATTCACCCGATCTTGGAAGCATATCTTTTCCATGAATAATAATTTTTGCATTAGCATCTTTAGCAATTTGTTTTACAAATTCTTCTATAAATGGTTCAAGTTCTTCTAATATAAGAACTATTTCTTTATCTTTAATAAAATCACTAATAAAAATTTTTGATATAGGATGTACTAATCCAATTTTTGCAATTGGAGGGTTTAATCCTAATTCTTGTAATGCTTCTTTAGCATACTCAAAACTAACTCCTGAAGCAATTATCCCTATTTTCCCTTCTCCTTGAAATATTTTATTAAGTTTATAACCATATTCTTTTTCTATTTCTTCAATTTTTTTATCCAATCTATTATGAAGAACTTGTAAATGTGGCCGAATATTGTAATATCTATCAGGATCTTTTATGAATTTCCCTTTTATATTAGGTTTCTTTAATTCTCCAAGTTTTACAGTTCCAATAGAATGACTAACTTTTGTTGTAGTTCTTAAGAAAACTGGAATTTGATATTTTTCAGATATTTCAAAAGCAATTTTTGTGTATTCTAAACATTCTTGTGGATTGCTTGGTTCAATCATCGGCATTCTAAACATTTTAGCATAAAATCTTGTATCTTGTTCTGATTGAGCAGAGCTCCAACCTTCTGGATCATCAGCTACCATTATAACAAATCCAGCTTTTACTCCTGTATAAGCTACAGGCATTATAGAATCAGCTGCAACATTAAGACCAAATTGTTTTTGACTAACAAGAGCTCTAACTCCAGACCATGCTGCACCTGCAGCAGCTTCAAAAGCAACTTTTTCATTAGAAGAATATTCAAAATATAAACCTAATTTTTTTGCTATTCTAGAAAAAGTTATTGGTATTTCAGAACTAGGAGTTCCAGGATAAGCAGCAACAAATCCAACACCAGCTTCTAATGCTCCTCTTACAATTGCTTCATTTCCTAATAATACTACTTTTTTTCCAGATTCTTCAAGCACATCCATTATTACATCAAATAATTAATATTATTATGTGGTTTATATTCTTTTAAATAATTGAAAAATATTAAAAAATATTTTCATTTCATTATAAATTTTAATATATCGTAAAAAAATATTAATAAAAAATTCTATTAATTTTACTTATGGTTAAGAATATTCTATTTTATTTTTATTGATATGTCATCTAAAAATTTATAAATTAAGAAGATATTGAAAGTGATATGAAAAACAAAGTTATTTTAGGAGAAATGAGTTGGGTTGAAGCAAAAGAAATGTTTAAAAAAGCTAAAGTAGTTATTATTGTTACAGGAAGCACAGAACAACATGGTCCTCACTTGCCATTACAACATGATTTTCTTTCAGCATTTTATATTGCAAAAAAAGCTGCAGAAGCAATATATCCAAATGCTATAGTTTGTGTTCCAACAACTATAGGTACATCTCCTTTTCATATGGATTTTCCAGGAACTTTAAGTTTCAGATATGAAATTTTTATTGAGCTTTTATTGGATGTTTGTAGAAGCATAAAACATCATGGAATGAATAATGTGATTTTTCTTAATGGCCATGGAGGAAATGGACCAGCATTACATATAATTGCAAGAAGAGCTAAAGAGGAATTGGGAATAAAAGCAATATGGATAAATTATTGGGACTTAGTTCCAAAAGAGCTTTGTATAAAACTTTTTGGTGATAAAATATCACTGCCTGGTCATGCAGGAGAATATGAAACATCTACAGCTTTATTTACTCATCCTGAACTTGTAAATCTAAAAGCTTATGAAGAATTTAAAGATAAAACTTTTCCTGGATTGGAAAAAGCTAAGAAATATGCATCATATAATAAATTTAGTAAAGTAGATCCAAGTGGATATGCTATGTATAATGCTACAATGAATGTTTCTGAAATTTCTAAAAGTGGAGTTTTACCTGAAAGTGGAAATCCTTTAAATGCAAAAGCAGAAAAAGGTAAAGGAATTATAGAAGCAGCAATTGAAAATTTAATTGAAATGATTAAAAATATTTTTTAATTTATTAAATTTTACAATTTATAAGCTAGAATAACTTTACTTTCATAGGATTAAGATCTGGTTTAGTAAAAAAATTTTATAGTAATAATACGAAAGTACCTAATGCTTGTCCAGGTAAACCTTTTTTGAAACGTACTCTAACAACTCCTTTATTTCCATGAGGAGCAACTATTTTTCCAGTAATATTTTTATTCCATACAACTTTTCTTCCAATTAAAGCAATAGCATCTTTCCTTGAATTGCATGAATTAAATTTTATTAAATATTCATAATTTTTTTGAGATTTTGGTCCTCTTCTATAATTTAAGATAACTCCTTTAGAAATTTGCTTCATTTTTAAAAGCACCTTCTTTAGAAAAATAAATGAAATTCTATAATTCTATTTTTTATTTAATTTCTTGATTAAATGTTTAATATAAATTTTTATTCTTTATATATTGGAATTCCATTTTTAGGATCTTTTGTAGCTTTGAAGAATTCCTCCATTACTTTTTTAGTTATTGGGCCAGGCTTTCCATTTCCTATGATTCTTCCATTAACTTCACTTATTGGAGTAACTTCAGCTGCTGTGCCTGTGAAAAATGCTTCATCAGCTGTAAATAATTCATATGGAGTTATATCTTTCTCGATTACTTGATATCCAAGATTTTTAAGAATTTCTATGACTACTTCTCTTGTTATTCCAGGAAGTATTCCAGCTTTATTCATTGTTGTAAAAACTTTTCCATTCTTTACAATAAATATATTTTCTCCAACCCCTTCACTTATGCAACCATCTTCAGAAAGAAATAGTGCTTCATCAACACCTGCATTATTAGCTTCAATTTTAGCTAATACGCTATTTAAATAATTTAAAGATTTTATTTCATGGGATGTAGCATCAACTCTATCTCTTCTAACCCATTGAATAATAACTCTAATCCCTTTTTCTCTAGCTTCAACTCCATGCAATGTTCCCCATGGTTGAGTAATAATAACTATTGTTGGTTTTGGGCATTTTCTAGGGTCTAAGCCTAAATCTCCTATGCCTCTAGTAACTATAAGTCTAATGTATGCTTCTTTTAAATTATTTTTTCTAAGAGTTTCTAAAACCATTTCGATTATTTCTTCTTTAGTATATGGAATATTTATCATTAAAACTTTAGCTGAATTGAAAAGCCTATCTATATGCTCTTTAAGTTTAAAAACTATTCCATTATAAGCTCTTATTCCTTCGAATACTCCATCGCCATATAGAAAACCATGGTCATAAACAGAGATTTTTGCTTCTGATTTTGGATAGAATTTTCCATCTATAAATACTAATAGTTCCTCCCCTGAAGACATAATTTTATTTTATTTTAAAATAAAATAAATCTTTCTATTTTGAAAGTAAGAAATGTTCTTTATTTATATGAATATTTATCCCCAAATTTCTCTATGCTTCTACATTTATTAAATTTTTAAAGTTTAACAAACTTTCAATAAAATTTGCTTAATTTTTCTTTAGTTTTCATGAAATATTGGCAAAATAAGAATATTTCTGGAAAATTCTAAGTTAGAGTTGCACAAATATATGAAAACTAAAAAGCTCTTAAAATATAAAAATTTTGAATATTACAAGACTTA
>CAZHGP010000053.1:0-6818 GCA_964532175.1 uncultured Nitrososphaeria archaeon | reverse complement strand
AAATCAATATTTGCATAAATATCTTCAGCAAGAATTCTTCCTAAAGCATTTTCAATATCTATTTTTATAGAGGCAATTTTAATTTTAGAGGCATATTCTAAAATTATATTTAATGCTTTATCTGCATTTATTAAACTAGGGAAGCCGGACATTATTTTTCTTCCGATCATTAAAGATAAATAAATAAATAGTATCTTTTATAGTTTATTCATGAAGTAAAATGACTATAGTTTCACCCGAATTAATATATAAACATATTAAAAAAGATGAAGTATTATTTAAAACATTTAATCTTTTAGAAAAAAATGAGGAAGTACAAACATATTTGCAAATGTCAAATGTAATGGCAGTTAATAGGCTAATGTATAATGATCATGGCCCAGTACATTCTAAAATAGTTAGTGGAGTAGCGCTTGAAATACTTGAAATATTAAAAGATTACGTTACACTATCAATAGTAAAAGATAAAATTGGAGAATTGATAGATTCAAAAATAGTTGTTTTATGTGGTTCCTACTTACATGATATTGGAAATGCTGTTCATAGAGAGTTACATCATATACATGGTTGCTATTTATCTAATCCAATTTTAGAAAAAATTCTTAAAGAAATCTATGTAGAAGATAAAGAAAAAATGTTAAGAATAAAACAAGAGATTCTTCAATGTATTTTCTCTCATGATGAAAATATCCAATGTTTAACAGTTGAAGCTGGAATATCAAAAATAGCTGATGGGACGGATATGGCTCAAGGAAGAGCTAGGATTCCTTATAAGTTAGGAAAAATAGATATTCACTCTCTTTCAGCCCTCTCGATCAAGAAAGTTGAAATAAATAGAGGAGATAAAAAACCTCTTCAAATACTTATAGATATGGAAGGGACAGCTGGCATATTTCAAGTTGAAGAAGTTCTAATGAAAAAAATAATGACATCAAATTTAATAAACTTAGTCGAAATAGTAATAATTGAGCCAAATATTGGAGAGAGAAGACTTCCCTAAATAAATAAAGATAATATAAATTTTTGTAACAATTAATATATTTCAAATAAAGAAATTATTGAAAAACTTGTTACCATTCTTATAATTATTAAAAAATAAATTTTCTACATATTTATTCATAAGTATTAACTAAAAAAGATTTTAAAAATTTAAAAATTCCAAAAAAATATTCTAAGCTCCTTTTTTATAAAAATATTTTTTATATTTTTCAAAAGAAATATTTATTGGATGGGGATTTTTAAGAGTAGACCCACAATAAGGGCATTTATCATTTGCTAATGTATATCTTTTACAATTAATACATTTTTTAATTCTAGTTGGCATTTCTCACACCAATTTAAATTCTCCATATCCACCTCTTTTAATTATTTCTTGAATTGATGCTTCAGCTGCTTTTTTAATAAGCTCTTCAGCAATTTCACGATTTAATGCTTCAACTAAAATCATGTATTTGGGAGCTGCGATTATTTTTACATTTACGGATGCTTTATCATTTTTTATTGAAATAGCTGCTTTTATAGCTTCTCTAATATCTTCTACACCATATTTATTTTTAGATTTAAGAAATAAATATCCTTTAACAATATGCTTTTTAGGTTTTATTTCGTTTTTGCAAGTTTGAATAAAAATTTTATGTAATTTTTCTGGAATAATTTTTTCAATTTTTTCTGGTAATTTTTCTTGAATAGAGATTTCTTCAAATAAATCGTATAATTCTTCAAAAGACAAATTCAAGGGATTTATTATATTTTCATTTATCCATTCATCATTTAAATTTTCTCTTTCTTTTATTATCGAAAAAATCTTTAAAACTTTTTGTTTTTTCTTCCAAGAAATTAATTTATCTAATCTTTCCCTTTTTGAAACTCTTCTAAGCGATACATCTACTTCTAAACGAGATGGATTTACTCTAATAACTTTAAATACTTCACGTTGATTTTCATGAAGATGTTCATGAATATCTTTAACCCATTTTAAAGAAATTTCAGATATATGTAGAAAAGCTTCTATATTATCATATTCATCTAGAGTAACATATGCTCCAAGACGATTAATTTTTTTAACAGTACCTATAACAAGTTCTCCTAATTTAGGAAATTTATTTAAATTATTCATAAACAGTTATCACTTTCCCAAGAATTTTAGCTTTACCTCCTCTTGGTATAGCTAAAGTGGTTCCACAAATTCTACAAGTTACTTTAGTTTTTGCTGAATCAAATATAATTTGTTCATTATTGCATTCTTGACAAGCTACTAATAAAAAACGTGATCTAGGTCTGGGGATTATTTTTTTCCAGTCTATTTCAGACATTTCTTTCACCTCATTTTTATCTAACTATTTCTAGTTTTTTTAATCTTATCCCTTTTCTATGATGTATTCTACCACATATAGTACATTTAAGTTTTAAAGATTTCTTTTCAGTTGTTTTTGATTTAACCCTTTGCTCTGGAAATTTTTGACCTCCGTATCCTTTAAGCTCTCTTTCATGATGTCTTGCACCTTTAGCTAGAGCTCTGGCTTTACCCTTTTTATAAAGGGTTACTTCATGAAGAGTATGTGTTCTACATTTAGTACAAAAAGCTTTTATTTGAGCTGGGACTTTCAATTCTAACCCCTTTTTTATAAATGGTTATTAAGAAGGAAAAATATAAACATGAAAATTAAATCTAAAAATAAATATGAAAATTTAAAAATTAAATTTCTATTTTTTAAAATATTGGAATATATTTTACAATTTTTCTCCTAACCAATCCTTTAATATTTCCTATAGGAATTGATGAAATATCGTAAGTTTTAAAAGGGCCATAACTTTTCATATCTTCTCCGATTATTTTAGGAAAAGGTTGTAGAAAAACTGTTAAGAATCTATTTTTCTCTTTTGGAAAAAGAAGTGTTTTTGGTTTAAAAGATAAATTTCTAACTTTTTCACGATATTCTTCAAAAATTTTAGTTAAATTTTGTATTAATGGTTTTTCAAAATCAAGTAAATTTTCAATATAACTATCTTCAAGAGCTGAAAAAACTATTTTTCTTAATCTTGTTTCAAATATTTCATATATCATTTTTTGTAAAATTTCATATTCTGCATTTTTTAATATAGTACTAAGAGCTTTTTTATCAGATACTTTTAATTGTTTTTTAATATAATTAATATATTGATATATCGCTTCTTCTATCTCAGGAGATATATAAGAAAGCTCTTTCATGGATTTTTCTTTATTCCATATTTCGAAAATTTTTGAAAAAATCTCCTTATACATTTTTTCCATTAATAATAAGATATTAGCATTTTTAAATTTTTAATTAAAATCTTAAGAATACAAAGAAGCTACACCTTTACAAATTAAGAAAATAGCTATTGCTAATGGAAGTTTTACAACTTTATTTTTATATGGCCCAAAAAAGTTTTGACCAAATCTAAATTTTGGCGATGAAAACACTTTAATTTTTACATCATAATTTTCATAATCAAATGGAGAAGGGGAAATCAAAGGATCAAAAGATTCAAGCTTATTAATATCTACCTCTTTACATATCCAACCAGTTTTTCCATTTAAACTATTTCCAAGTCTTATTAATCTATGGATGTCTGTAGTTACTATTGTATCAAGCTTTATTGCTTGCTCTTTTAAAGCAAGCATACATATTTTTTCTATATCTTTCTTCTTTATATTTGGAACAAATGACCAAACAGGTTTTTCCTGCCATAATTCTATTAAATTTTCTAAATTATTTAAAAAATTTTTATAAGTAGACTTCCCAAGATTCTCAATAAAATACTCTTCAAATGATGAGTCTTTCATTCTTAAGAAAATATCATATATTCCTCTAGCTATTCTTCCACTCCAGGATTTTGAATCATAGTCAGGACCTACAAAAGATGTGCCTCTTTTTGGTTTATAAATACCATGCCTTGAAAAATCTATTCCTTCTCCTATTAAATAATCAACTATTTCTCTTCTAGCATTTTGATCTAATTTTCTAACATACTCAGAATCAATATGAATATGATATCCTCTATGTCCTGAGAAAAATACATTTATATTTTTTGATTGTATACCAAAATCTATTTCTAAAATTTCTATAAGTTTTATTGCTTCATTCTTGGCTAAAGTTAAACATTTATCACAAAACCAATCAATTTCATTTATTTTATCAGATTTGCAAATTGGACATTTTTTAGGAATAGGAGCCATACCAGATTCTTTACAATTATTACATATCCAAAATTTATGTTCCTTTTGACAATCACTTACTATATGATCTGCATCGATATCAAAAATTAATTCAGCTCCATTCCACCCTTTTTTCTCCATAGGTGCTGAGGGGTCTTCATAAAAGGCTGATGAATAATATATATGAAGAGGAGTTACACTTTTTATAAGTTTCAATATTTCTTCCTGATTTTTCATTTTTAAATGTCTAACCATTATATTTTGTTCAAAAGTGAAATAACCAAATTCCCTTTTCTCGATTTCTTTTGGAAAAGAAATATTGTTAAATTTTGAATAAAAATTTTTAAATTCATTTTTTACGAATCTTTCATCATTATAAGATAGGAAAGTCAATTTACTTTTTCCTCCTTATTTGTTTGAAATAAAATTTTAATGGAGATTTTATATTTTCACAATATTTTCCATTTTCAATACAAAGATTATGAGTTTTTAATGTTTTACAACTTGGTACAATGTATTTCTTCTTTCCACCTCTCATTCCAGCAATATGTTCAACTTGGTATTTAGTCATTTTTTCATCAAAATCTCCTAATTGAGAGAAAAGTGTTATAATTTTCTCTATTTCAACACCTAAATTAATTAAGAAGGAAACTAAAGTAAATCTAGCAAAATGCGAAACACTTTCACTTAAAGAAATTTTTTCATATATGCTTTTTATACATGGTGGAAAATTCTTAATATTAGGTTTAATTGAAATGAAACCTTCTAATGGAGCATGCTCTTTTATTAAAGCTTTTATTCTATTTATAGCATCATTTAAAGATGGAGGAGGAGAAATACCTTTAAATTCATTTATTTTAGATAATATATGATTTTCGATATATGATTTTAATATTCTTACAACTTCCCTTTTAAATAAATATACTCTACCTTTATAAAGAACTCTATTTGTAAGTTTCCATGAAATAGCATTTATTTTACTTGAAAAATCTATATAATGATAAACATTAATTGAAAAATCATATATAAAATTCCCAATAATATTTTTTTCAGCAAGAATATCAAGATTAAAAATATTTTTTCCAATAAATTCTATAATTTTATCATCCTCATTCATTAGAAAATTAGCAATGCGCTCAGCTTCTGCTAAAGAAATTCTTTTAGATAAAAATGGATTATTTATTATACTAGCTAAATATAATACTACTGGATAGGATAAAATTTCTACTTCAAGATTTTCTAATTTTTCATCTATAAATCCAAAATAATAAGCCATTTCAATCCTTTTAATAGCCCTTTCTAAAATATTATTATATGGAGGTAAGAGTAATTTATCTAGAGTAAGATTAAAATTTTTAATAAATTCCCTAGCTTTAGGAAGAAATGGGTATTTAGCATAATATAATAATGAAGAAATTAGTAATTCTTCAGACATATTATCCTAAAAAATATTTTTTATAATCATACTTTTTAAGTTTTATACTCTTCTAAAATAATATGAATTTTAAGTAAGATAAAAAATCATTTATATATTAAAAATCTGTATATGAGATATACCTCCAATCTTAAAAACATTTTTTGAAGATACTAAACCATATTGAATAGCTTTTTTAACTATTTTATCACCAAGCATATTTATAATCGTAGCATCCTTAATTCTTTTAAAAACTTCTTCTTCTGTAATTAATACTCCTCCATAAAAAGATTCTGAAACTTTCTTTACAAATTTATTACCAATTAAAATATCTTTACCTAATAATTCTTCATCACATATAGCTGCTATTACCACACCATTTGGTGCATGATGTGTTTTAAACCAAAATCTATCCGTCATTTATACCTACCTATATTTTCCTTACAGGGCTCTTAGCACCACAAGCTTCACATAGAATAAATCTAAATCTTTTTTCACGTATAATTTTTGTATCAGGACTACCACATATTGGACATTTTACAAACTCTTTTATATATAATTCTAAAAGTTTCCTTATTTCTTCACTTCCAATTTTTCCATGTATTATAAGTTTTTCATCTTCTATTGTGCCAGGCTTACCAGTTTCTTTAAAAAGAAAACGCGCAACATGTTCAGCATCTCGATTCAATATACTTGCTATTGAGCTAAAATTAGTAATTATGGTATTTTTTGTTAGAGTCATAATATTTGGTTTTATAAAGAGCTCCCTTTCTCCGCTTTTAGTAGCTTTAGGCAAGCTTTCATAAGCCCTTTTTAATAGTTTTAGATATTCATTTTCTATACTCAATGCTACTTCTACCTATGTTCTAAATATCTATTATTCTTATCTATTTATAAGCATTTCTGGGGGAAATGTCTATTTAATAAACTTAATGCTTATGAGAATTGATTATTATTTTCTTCAATAAATAGAATTGAATCATTCTAATATTGAGATATAAAAAATTTGATTTCTTCTAATTAAAATTGTATAATTGGAATATAAAGCTATAGAGATTAACCTCCCATTATTTTAACTTAAAATTATTATTTTATAATTTTTTATAGTTTATTCATGAAGAAGTAAAATGACTGTAGTTTCACCCGAATTAATATATAAACATATTAAAAAAGATGAAGTATTATTTAAAACATTTAATTTAAAACATTTAATCTTTTAGAAAAAAA
>CAZHGP010000052.1:0-7386 GCA_964532175.1 uncultured Nitrososphaeria archaeon | reverse complement strand
TTTGTTACTTTTGGTCCAATTAATTCTTCTGGTTTTTCAGCTTTGCTTTCTTCATTTTCAAAAACTTTAACTTCATAACCATAATCTTCTATTAACCATTTTTTATCTGTTGGCTTATATCCATCTGTATTTATAAGTATAAAATTTTCTGAGGCTGACCATAAATTATATGCAAAAAATTTATCCTCATAATTTATACCCCATTCACCATTTTCTAAGTATATTTCTATGATCCCTCCATGTTGTTTATATCTTATATAATTTATTGAGATTTCACGAGTTATTTTTATAGGTTTTATAGTGTAATCTATATTTCCTTTAAATAATTCTCTTTTATGTGCTGCTTCTTTTGTTCCACGAGATATTTTTTTAGGCATCTCTACTTTTTTTCTAAAGAAATATTAGTTGTTCTGAAATATATATTTTACAAAAAAGTTACCATTACTATTAAGAAGAATTAAAGAAATCGTATGGAGTTTTATATGAAAAAGATTAAAAATAAAAAAGTTTTTAATATCGTGATTTCTTAATAAAAAATAATTATTATGATGAAAAAAGAAAACGCTATAAATAGTAGTAAAATAGTAGAAAGTATATTGGAGAAAGAATCAAAATCTAATATTCTTTAAGAGGCGAGTGAAATGATATCTTTAGAAGAAAAATGGGTTAAGAAATGGAGAGAAGCTAAAATTTTTGAAGCAGATCCAGATCCAAAAAGAGAAAAGGTATTTGTAACCTTTCCATATATGTATTGCAATTCTGGTATGCACTTGGGACATGTTTTTACTGCTTCTCATGTAGATGTTTATGCACGTTTTAAGCGTATGCAAGGATATAATGTGCTATTTCCTTGGGCATGGCACTGGACCGGCACAACCATCGTTGGAGTTGCTGAAAGATTAAAAAGGGGTGATATGAATCAATATAGGATTTTTAAAGATATGGATGAAGTCCCAGAAGATATTTTATCAAAATTTATAGATCCATATGTCATAGCAGAATATTTCACTAATAAGAATAGAGAAACTGTTAGTTTAATTGGATTTAGTATAGATTGGAGACGTGAATTCACTACTGTTGATCCATATTATAAGAAATTTATTGAATGGCAATATTTAACATTAAAGCGCTTAGGATATGTTGTTAAAGGTACTCATCCAGTTGTATGGTGTGTAAATTGTTCAAGTCCAACAGGTGACCATGATCGTTTAATTGGTGAAGGTGTAAGCCCAGAAGAATATTATGTAGTTCTATTTAAATGTGGAGAATATTATTTAGCTGCAGCTACATTTAGACCTGAAACAATTTTTGGAGCTACAAATGTTTGGATAAATCCAGATATAGAATATATTATTGCCTCTTATGAAGATAGAAAAATAATTGTTAGTAAAGAAGCAATAGAGAAACTTTCTTTACAAAAGAAAGATATAAAAATAATAGATAAAATTTCTGCATTAGAACTTATAGGTAAAAAATGTACAATCCCAATTGTTAATAATGAAATAATAATTTTACCAGCCAATTTTGTTAAAGCAGACATAGGAACAGGAATTGTATATAGTGTGCCAGCTCATGCTCCTTACGATTTAGCAGCTTTAAAAGATTTAAAAAATAAAGCAAATGAAATTTCTATAAAATATAAAATAAATATAAATGAAATATTATCAATAGAGCCCATATCTATAATTTCTACTCCAGGTTTTGGAGATTTTCCAGCAGAAGAAATAAATTCAAAGCTTGGAGTAAAAAATCAAAATGATATAGAAAAACTTGAAGAAGCAACAAAAACAATTTATATGAAAGAATTTTATGAAGGCATAACAAAAAATAATTGTGGAGAATTTAGTAATTTAAGTGTTAGAGAAGCTAAAGAGAAAATTAAAGATAAATTATCTGAAATTGGACTAGGTTTATGCATGTATGATTTACCTGAGCCTGTTATTTGTAGATGTGGAACAAAATGTATTGTTAAAATATTAGAAGATCAATGGTTCTTGAATTATTCTAATGAAGATTGGAAAAATAAAGTTAAAGACCTTTTATATAATATGAAAATTTATCCAGAAGAAGCTAGACAATGGTTTTTAAATGTTGTTGATTGGCTTCATGATTGGCCTTGTGCACGCAAATCTGGTTTAGGCACTCCTTTACCATGGGATAAATCATGGATAGTTGAAACTTTAAGCGACTCAACAATTTATATGGCTTTTTATACTATTAGAAAATATTTAAATGAAAAAGGACCAATTCCAATTGATAAAATTGATTATAAATTCTTTGATTATGTATTTTTAGGAATTGGAGATGTTAATCAATTGGCTAAAGAAATCAATGTTAATCCTGAAATAATTAAGAAAATTAGAGAAGAATTCTTATATTGGTATCCAGTAGATTTAAGAGATTCTGCTAAAGAGCTTTTACCAAATCATCTTACTTTTTATTTATTCCATCATGTAGCTATTTTCCCAAAAGAACTTTGGCCTAAAACAATTGTAGTAAATGGAATGATAACTCTTGAAGGTAAAAAGATGTCTAAAAGTAAAGGAATATTCTATTTAGCAAAAAAAGCTATTGAGAATTTTGGTGCAGATGCAACTAGATGTGCATTATTGATTGCAGCTGAAGATATGAATGATGCTGATTGGCGTGAAAAAAATGCTATTGATATTAAAAAAACTTTAGATAATTTCCTTGAATTGATTAAAGATTTTTCTAATAAAGAAATTAATGAAGAAATTGATGAAATTGATGTATGGCTTTTATCTAGATTGCAAAAGAAAATTAAGCAAATTACTGAACTTTTAGAAAAAGTTAAAACTAAAACTGCTTTAGAAATAGCTTTATATGAAATGTTAAATGATTGGAAATGGTATATTAGAAAGAAGAAGAGTAAAGAATCTTCAATTTATACAAAATCTTCTAAAGAATTTATTAAAACATGGATTAAGCTTCTTGCACCTTATGCACCATTCACTTGTGAAGAAGCTTGGAGTATAATAGGAGAGAAAGGATTCGTATCATTAGCCGAATGGCCTAAAATTGATGAAGGAAAAATAAATGAAAAAATAGAATTTGAAGAAAAATACATTTCTATAATTTTGGAAGATGTATGGAATATAAAGAAAGTTTTAAAAGAAGTGCCTGAAAAGATTTATTTCTATTGCTCATCTAAATGGAAGAGAGAATTAGCTAAATTCTTAATTGATTATGGATTATCAAAAGCAATTGCAAATTCTAAAAACTTAATCAAGGAAACAATAAAAGTTTTTCCTGAAAGAAAGAATGAAATTCCAAAAATATTAAAGAAACTTATTGATACATTATCTTCTTATAATATTGAAGAAAATATTGATATATGGAAAAAAATAATAGATTCAGAAGATGAAATATTAAAGAAAAATTTAAAATTTTTAGAAAATGAATTAAAATGCCAAGTAATAATTTTTTCAGAAGAAGATAAGGATATATATGATCCAACGAAAAAAGCTAGTGCTTCACTTCCATTAAAACCTGGAATATACTTCAGTTTTGCTAAATAATAAATAATTTATTTTTTTATTAAAGCTATTATATCTTATGATAGAAAATGTTAAATAGAAATAGAGTTTGAAGAATATAATGTTAAATATAGATTTTGAGAAAATAAAAGAAGCAGCATATGATTTAAGATTTTTATTAAATAGAGATTATAGAAAAGAATTTGCAATAGATTTTGTTTCAAAAAAATATTCTCTTAATAAATTTGAACGTTCAATTCTTTATAGAGGAGTTTTAAAAGAGGAAGAAGCAAAAATTATAAAATCTAAAAAAGTAAATGCAGAACAACTTATTAATGAGAAAGTTATTATTGATGGATACAATGTTTTAAATACTATAAAAAATATTCAAAAAAATCAATTAGTAATTTATTGTGATGATGGGGTAATTAGAGATATTGCTGAAATTCATTATGGATTTAAATTGAACGAAGATTCTATAAAAGTATTAAATAAAATTATTAAAATACTTAATGAATTATTAATAAAAGAAGCTATTTTTTATTATGATTCAATGGTTAGTAAAAGTGGAGAATTAGCAGCATTAACTAGAAAAATTATGGAGAAAGAAAAAATTAATGGGAATGCTATAACTGAGAAAAGTGTTGATAGCAAAATAATTAAAGAAAAAGGAATAGTTTTAAGTAGCGATTCAATAATATTATTAAAAGTAGAGAAATTTTTTGATCTTCCAGAATATGTATTAAAAATTGAGAAAAGAGAAGATCAAATTTTTTTGCTTTAAATATTTTTCATGAAAAAATAAATATATCTATGTTTAAATTAAAATTAGAAAAATATAATGATGGGTGGGCCCGTGGCCTAGTATGGATAAATTATAAAAAAGTCTAAGGCGTCGGCCTTCTAAGCCGGAGATTGATTTAAACCGGAAATCGCGGGTTCAAATCCCGCCGGGCCCGTTTTATTTAATTAATATTAATTTAGTATGCATTACAAACTATAAGAAAACTTATGAATATTAATAGCAATATAATTAAATAATTAAAATTTATATTTAAATATCAATACTTGCTAAAAAGAGAGGTATTTGTAATTTATTTAATATTAAAACATTTTTTAGATGCTTAGGCTTAATCCAGCTTCTTGATATAGTTTTAACTTCGATTCCAAATTGTTTTTTATTTATCATAATTACAATGTCTATTTCAGTTTTATTTCTCCAATAGAAAGTAGGATACTTTCTAGTTAAATGAGTAGCTACTATTGATTCAAGTTTATCTTCTTCAATTGGCTTTATATTTACGAACTCACAAATAGTATCATAAAGGAAAGGATCAGTAATATGGATTTTTTTATTTTTTCTATAAAGAATTTTTGAATTTGTATCTAAGAAGTTTAAAACTTTAACTATGAATAGTTTTTCAAGATCTTCTACATATGCTTGAGTTGTATGAGGAGAAGATATTGATGTTTCTTTTGATATACTTAACCAACTTATAGGAGATAATCTAGCATTAATTATATAAGCTAAAACTTCTTTCATATATGCTTCGCTTCTTCCCAATTTTACAAAATCATTTTTTAACCAATCCATGTATATTTTCCTTGTTTCAAAAGATATTCTATTCCTTGAATACATTTCTTCTATAGATAAAGGAAAGCCACCAGTAAGCAAGTATTTATTGAAAAGTTCATTAAATAAATCTTGATGAATTTTATTAATTTTCATTGAATCTTCAATTTGAAAAATGTTTTTCTTTACTGTTTCTAAGTTTCTTAAAGCTTTAATATATTCTGAAAAGCTTAAAGGATAGAATATGATATCTTTCCCCTTTCCTCTTCTTCCTGGAAAATATTCTTTTTGTTTTAATATTTCTAGGCTAGCTGAGCCACTTATTATGATTACATCATTTTTAAAAAAACCTCGATCAATACGAATCTTAATAGCTCTATGCCAATCTTCTACAAAAGTTATTTCATCTAAAATAATGAATGAAGAAGATATCTTATTCCCATTTTTAAAACTAACATAATTATCTAAAACTTCTCCCAATTCTTTAAAATCAGTAAGTTCTTCGCATGAAAAATAGAATATGGATTTTGGATTCAATTTAGGCAAAAGTTCTTCATAAATCCAAATTTTTAAAGCTGTAGTTTTTCCAACTTGTCGAGGTCCAACTAAAAAATTTAAAGAAAAAGGCTCAAGCTTAAATTGCTCAATTATTGGTGGAATCCATTTTATTTCCTTCTTCTTCCATTCTTCATAGGTTTTATCTATTTCTTTATACCACCAAGGATTTTGAGATTCCATGCATTTTCATTGCAAATAGTTATTTATAAACATTTGCAATAATATTGCTAATTTTTAAAAAAAATCCGAAATATCATCAACTTTTAAATCATTTTCAGAAAAATTTACTTTTAGTAAGTTTTTGAAAATACTTCAACTTTATTTTTCTGAAAAATATTAAGAAAATGCTTTTCATAAAAAATTTGTAACTAAGCAATTATTTTATTCATTTTTTGTGAATTATAAAAATTTCACTAATACAAATTCTGTTGGAAAAGTGTGAGTTTTTAAATAAAATTTTATAACTTTATAACCATAGAGTTTCTTCAATTCATGAAACCCAATTTTTCTAAAAAATGTAAGTTTAATAAACTAGATTTCGATTATCAGATTTTTAAGAATAATTTTTATATTCTCAAATATAATTAAAAAATGAATTTTTAGACGCAAAATTCAAATATTTATATAGAAATTTAAAAAAAGAAAATAAAAAGGGCTGGTGGTCTAGCCTGGTGGGACAAAAATTTACCAAAGCCACCCTTACGAATTATTTAAGATAGGTGGAAGTCGCCGGTTCAAATCCGGCCCAGCCCATTAATTTTTTAAGCGAAGCTTTAAATATGAGCATTCCTACTTCTAATTGATAGTAATGGAATCTAAATATGCCTATTTAATTGAAAATACTAATGTTAGCATTCATTTTGATAATGCCGTTACGCCATCCCAAACTATGCCATCGTCCCAGTCTGTAGTAGAAGAAGTGCCTATATCTTACATAATTCAAACAGCAACTATACCTTTTGATGAAAAAGCATCACGCCTTGAACTATTAGTAAGAATTGTATGGTTCTTTCTAACTTGGTTAGTTGGTTTTGTATACTCTTTGGTCTTTGGCATCCTTATACTAATTTATAGCGTTGTTGCATTAATTTTGAATGTCATCAACTTCTTCATAATTCTAATAGCTGGAAAACGTTGGAAAACTGCTTTTAATTGGCAAGCAAAACTCATAAAAAATAGTGCAACTTATTATACTCGTATTTATAATTATACAATGCGAAGAGCACCATACTTTGGACTTATGACAGACAAAAGACCAGACTTAGGAATGGAGCCGGAACCATCCAAAACACCAGGAGGATCTCCAGCTTAATTAAATATTATCATAAAAAATGCGCATTTAAACTAATATTTCCTTTTTTTCTTTTTTTAATATTATTAAAAATCGATCATTTATAAAATCTAATGGAATTAAAATATTTATATAGCCCTCTAAAAAGGTTTAAGTTATGAGCAATCCTAAAATGAGTCCAATTCTTATTTTTGAGTTGGTCGGCATAATTTTATAGTAGTTGTTGGAAGTGCTTTGCACTTTACTTTTGAGTTATCTGGCAGAAATCCTTTAGTTGGTGTTTTTTCAGCTGTTAATGAAAGTGTTTGGGAGCATTTAAAGTTGAGTTTTTGGCCAGCCATAATGTATGCAGTTATTAAGTATAGATACTTAAAGAGGAAAACTGATAACTTCTTTCCTGCCAAAACAATGGGCATTTATCTGATGCCATTAATCATTGTTCTTTCTTTCTACCTATACCGAGCTTT
>CAZHGP010000051.1:0-7549 GCA_964532175.1 uncultured Nitrososphaeria archaeon | reverse complement strand
TATTTTCTAAAAATTTAAAAATCTTAATATAAACATGATTAAATAAATTTTACTATTCTACTGTTACTGACTTTGCTAAGTTTCTAGGTTTATCAACATCATATCCTAACAAGACTGCCATATAGTAAGCAAAAAGATGTAAAGGAATAATAGATAAAAGTGAAGTCAATATTTCTAATGTTTTCGGAATATAGATTACATCATCAACTATCTTCTTTATTTCTTCATCCCCTTGAGTAGCAATAGCTAACACTTTTCCTCCCCTAGCTTTAATTTCTTTAATATTAGAAATCATTTTATCATAAACTGAATCTAATGGACAAATAGCAATGGTTGGAAAATTTTCATCAATTAATGCTAATGGTCCATGTTTTAATTCTCCACCAGCCATGCCTTCAGCATGTAAATAAGAAATTTCTTTTAATTTTAAAGCACCTTCTAAAGCGATAGGAAAATTGTATTTCCTTCCTATAAATAGAAAGTTTTTAAAATTTTTATATTTTTCAGCTATATTTTTAATATAAGGAGCTAATTTTAAAACTTCTTTTGCTAAATCAGGAATTCTTGAAAGTTCAGAAATAATTTCTTTTCTTATTGATAAAGACATTCCTTTTTGTTTACCAAAATATAATGTTAGCATAATTAATGTTGCTAATTGACCTAAAAATGCTTTAGTAGAAGCAACAGCAATTTCAGGACCAGAGCGAATATATATGCCAGCATCAGTTTCTCTTGCTTGGGAAGACCCAACAACATTTGTGATTCCTAAAGTTAGAATCCCTCTCTTTTTTACTTCTCTTAATGCAATTAAAGTATCAGCAGTTTCTCCAGATTGTGAAATAAAAATAACTGCTACATTTTTATCTAAAACTGGTTTTCGATAATTAAATTCCGAGGCAATATCAACTTCAGTTGGAATTTTAGCATATTCTTCCAGCATATATTTCCCACATAGCGCTGCATAGTATGATGTCCCACAAGCAACTAAAAATAATCGATTTATTTTTCTCAATTTTTCTTGAATATTATCCAATCCTCCTAATTTTACTAAACCCTCCTCAATTATTAATCTTCCTCTAATAGCATTCCTTATTGCTTCAGGTTCTTCCATTATTTCTTTTAACATAAAATGAGGATATCCTCCTTTTTCTATTTCCTCCAATTTCCATTCAATTTTAACAATTGGTTTTTCCTTTAAAATTAAGAAATTATCTTTTTTTAAAACTGCGATTTCATAATCATCTAAATTTATTACATTTTTTGTATGAGAAATTATTGCTGCTAGATCAGAAGCAACTAAAAATTCATCATTTCCTATTCCTAGAAGTATTGGTGAAGAAAGCCTAGCTACTACAATTTTTTCAGGATCCTTTTTTGAAATAACAGCAATCCCATAAGTCCCTCGAATTTCTTTTAAGGCTTTTCTTACTGCTTCTTCTAAATTTCCTTGAAAATATTTTTCAATTAAGTGGCATAGAACTTCAGTATCACATTCTGAATTAAAAACATGTCCTTCTTTTTCTAATTTTTCTTTTAATTCTCTATAGTTTTCAATAATTCCATTATGAACTAAGAAAATATTTTTAGTGCAATCAAAATGGGGATGTGCATTTTTCTCGCATACATTGCCATGAGTTGCCCATCTTGTATGAGCAATCCCTATATTACCTTCAAAATTCATTTTTACTATTTTTCCTTCAAATTCATTGAATTTTCCTGGAGTTTTAAAATAATTTATTTCTCCTTTTGAATCTAAAATAGCCCAGCCAAAACTATCATAACCTCTATAAAGAATTTTCTTTAAACCAGATAATAAAATTGGAAAAGCTTGTCTTCTTCCAATATAACCAATAATTCCACACATTTTAAAAACACTTGGTTAATGATATCTCTTAAAGATTTTTTTAAGAATCTATATTTCTAGCTATCATTATTACTTCATCGCTTCTAAATAGATCTTTTATTATGCACTCAGTTTTAGCTCCTAAAACTTTACTATATATTTTTTGAGCTGAATTTTCTGCGCTAGTTGTAATTAATACGAGCTTTATTTTTGAACCTCTTGCATGAGTATATTTTTTAATAACTTCGAATGATTCTTTTATTAATTTTTCTCCAATTCCTTTTCCCCTATATTCTGGAAGTACTGCAATTTGTTCAAGTTCCCATACAGCTTCTTTCCTAAAACCTCCTTTTTCCATCCATAGAATATATCCAATTATATCGTTTCCAAATTTAGCTATAAAATATTGCATTCTTGGAAAAGCATTAAAATTACATTCAATCCATTTTAATGCATCATAATAATTTCTTAATCCATGAAAACAAATTGATGCAATTTCTGCAACATATGGAATATCTTCTCTTCTTAACCTTTCAATAAGTATTTCCTTAGCTATTTCTAACATTTTAATCTAAATTTTTTCTTTATTTTCTATTATATAAATCCCATACAACAATTTTATTTACTATTAAAAAAATTTTTATAATGGTTTTATTTCTTTAATTTTATGAAAAAGATTTTAATAACTAAAGAAAAAGATAAATTTTTAGCTAAAGATATTCTTATAATTGATGATCCAATAAAATTAAAAGCTTTAGCAAATCCTAAAAGTTGGAAAATTTTAAAATTACTTTCTGAAAAAACAATGTATCCAAGTGAAATTGCAAAAGCTATGAATATTTATCCACAGAAAATCTATTATTATATTAATACACTTGAAAAAGCAGGATTAATAAAATTAAAAGAAAAAAAGGAAATAAGTGGAGGAATAGCTAAATATTATGAATTAGCTTCACCAGCATTTGGAATAGAATTTCCATCTGGTGAAAAAGAAGTATTACAAGTAAGAAAAATGGATGAAAAATTAAGAATGTTTTTTTATCCAATAATAGAAAATACGAATTTTAATGGGAAAATTGTAGTTGGCTCTCCTGAACCTCATGGGCCTAATTTAACAAAAGCAAGAGATGGGCATTATGGTATTCATTTATCAATGTTTCTTGGACAATTCTGCAATTTACCAAAAGATTTTATAGTTAAATTAGATGTTGATATAAAAGCTGAAAAAGAAGAAAAAAATAATATGATACTCATAGGTGGTCCTGGAACAAATTTAATTACAGCAGAAGTAAATAAATATTTACCAATAAAATTTAATGAATTAAATTATTGGGCTGGATTAACAAAGAATGGAACAATATATAGTGAAGATACTGATGGATTAATAGCTAAAATAATTAATCCTTATGATTCAAGTAAAAGAATAATAGTTTTAGCAGGAAATAGGTATATTGGCACAAAAGCATGTGTAATAGCAATATCTAATTTTTGGAAACAAGTACTTAAAAATTATAATGGAGAAGATGAATGGGCTACAGTTATAAGAGGATTAGATTTAGATGGTGATGGAAAAATAGATTCAATAAAAGTACTTACATAAGCTACTCATAAAAAAGTTATGCAATAAATTTATTTAAAGAAAAAAGGTAAATTCACAATTTTTATATAAAATTAACAATTTTTCAAAGTTTATTTTTTAATTAATTAAATTATTTTAATGATAAATGGTAATGAAAAATATGAAAAATGATAAAACTGAAATTATTGCTTTAATTAATGGGAATTTTTATTCTCCCTCAAATATTAAAAAATTTTTTGAAGCATTAATTATTAAGAATAAGAAAATAGATTATATAGGTTCTAATAAAGAAGTTCTAAGAAAAATAAATGGAATAAAAAATGTTAAAATTATTGATTTAAAAGGAAAAACAGTTTTACCTGGATTTATAGATACTCACGTTCATTTATCTTCTTTTGGTCTTCTTTTAAAACAAGTAAATCTAAGAAATGTTTCATCTATAAAAGAATTAATTAAAAAAATTAAACTTGAAGCTATATCTAAACCAAAGAAATTGATTATTGGAATAGGATGGGATCAAGAGAAATTTGAAGAAAAAAGAATTCCAACAAGATGGGATTTAGATAAAGCAAGTAAAAATAATCCAATCATAATAATTAGAGTTTGCGGTCATTTAGGAGTAGTTAATTCATTCATTTTAGAAAAATTAAATTTAGAAATATTTTATAAAAAATATAAGCAATATATAGAATTTAATGAAAAAGGAGAATGTACAGGAATATTTAAAGAAAAAGCATTAGAAGAATTATTGAATGTATTGCTTAAATATTCGATTAAAGAAATTGAAGAAATATTAAGTATAGCAATTAAAGAAGCTTTGAAAAATGGATTAACTTGCATTCATTTTTTATCATGCGAGCCGATTGAATTTAAAGCTTTGGAGAATCTTCTAAAAAAAGGGAATCTTCCAATAAGAATAAGAGCTTATATCAATGCAAATTATATAGATTCTATATATAAGCCTTTAAAAATAAATGATAAATTAAAATTAATTGGTATAAAAATTTTACTTGATGGATCATTAGGAGCTAGAACAGCTAGATTATATGAACCATATTTTGATGATCCAGAAACAAGAGGCACATTATTATATAATGAAGAAGAACTTGAAAAATTAATTTTAAAAGCTAAAAAGAAAAAACTTCAAGTAGCAATTCATGCTATAGGAGATGAAGCAATAGATAAAGCATTAAATATTATCGAGAAAGTTTATGGAAAAAAAGCAAAAGATTTTAGAATTAGAATAGAGCATGCATCATTATTAAATAAAGAAATAATAGAAAAAATGAGGAAAATTGGAATAATAGCTTCAATTCAACCACATTTTATAATTTCAGATTTTTGGGCAGTAAAAAGACTTGGAGAAAGAAGATCAAAATATTTATATCCATTTAAAACACTTTTTAAGAAAGGAATAATAATAACTGGCGGATCAGATTGTCCAGTAGAACCAATAAATCCATTTACAGGAATTTATGCAGCAATTACTAGAGGTAAAAATGAAAAAATAGAATTATGGAAATATACAAAAAATGAAAAATTAACATTAGAAGAAGCAATAAAAATTTATACAATAAATGCAGCATATGCTTCTTTTGATGAAAATAATATAGGGAGTTTAGAAAAAGGGAAATATGCAGACTTTATAATACTTTCAGAAAATCCATTTAAAAAACCAATAGAAAAAATAAAAAATATTAAAATAGAAAAAGTAATTATTAATGGAGAAATTGTTTATGAATAATCCTTTTTAATCTATAATTTATTTATAGTTTATGCCTATTCGATTTTTCGAACATTCCTATATATTTAATATGTTGTATAAATTAGGTAAAACTTATATGATAAAACTTTTAAGTTAAAAGGTATACTAATATTTCATGAAAAGTGAGAAGGGGACTATAGATAAAGATATTCTTAAAAATGTAGTAAAAATTGCTAAATCGAATCCAAGAATAGCTTTTTATTCTCCCATTTCATCCGCAGTTTTTAATTATATTAAAAGCGTTACTCCAAGATATAGTATAAGTAATGAAATTGCTAAAATTGTTGAAAAAGAATTATCTAAAAAATATCCTAAATTAGTTAATGAAGTAAAAAAATTATTAAAGAAGAAATAGATCTCCAATTTTTCGTAAATATCAAGATAATCCAATTTTTTGGATACCTATGCTAATTATTCAATATAAAATGACTTAGTGAAACAACTATACGATACTTCCAATCGATTTGTTTAAAATTTACTTGAAAAAAGCTTTTTTAAGAATTTTCCCTAGGTATATCTACTATTCGCTAGCATTTTCAACTTACTAATTCAATAAAGAATGATTTAGTTTTCTTTTTCTAAAACAATGGATATTGCATTTCAATAAATAATGAAATAGGCAAAATTACCATTTTTTAGGGAAGAAATTAAAGAATTTAAAGGTAATTTATTTAAATTTAAGTAAGATTTTAATAAAGAAAATTTATCATTAAAAATTTTAAATTTCTTTTTAAATTAAAATGATGATTGATAAAAAATAAAAATTCAATATAATAGATTTAAAATAATGTAATATTATCAATATCCAAAAATCGAATTTTGCCTAATTTCTCCAATTAATTGGAAATTCAATGTTAAGAAGTTTTAATCATCGATATTTATGTTTACCATATATCGTAAAAGGTTTACCTTAAACATGTATGTAATGGTATGTTTGTCAAAAAATGTTTTATAAAATGGGAAAATAAGAATAAACTTTCGAAAAATCGAATACCTATATAACAATATAAAATAGAATGTATTAGGGTGCTTTATAATAAGTTATTTGTTGAAAAGCTTCTTCTATTTCTTTATCTAAATCCATTTTTTTCTCTTCTTCAATTATTTCATTTATTTTACCTTTTGTTGTAGGATGTTCAGGAAGTATATCGCAATATCCTATATCTACAGCAGCTATATCATAGATACCTATTTTTTTCGCAAAATCATGTATCATTTCTTTTGACATTCCAGCTAATGGTCTATAAATTGGAAGATTTATTGATTGAGATATTACGTATAAATTGTCGATTGTTTGAGAAGCTACTTGCCCTACGCTTTCTCCAGTTACTATTCCTTTTGCTCCAATTTTTTCAGAATATTTTTCTGCAATTTTATACATAGTCCTTTTACAATGTAAGCAAATATTTTTTGGAGTTGAATTTTTAATAATTTTCTCCATTATTTTTCCAACTTTAACAATTGCTAATTCCATATCTGGATATAATACATAATCTCTTAATGCTTGAAAAACTTTAATAGCTCTATCTATATTACAACATCCCATAAATGGTGATTGATCTATAAATATTGGATATATTTTACATCCTCTATTCATCATTAACCATGAAGCTATGCTACTATCTGTTCCACCTGAAAATAAGCTTACTAAAGGAGTTTGTGCTCCTATTGGATACCCACCATATCCTTCAAATCTTTCAAAATAATATAAAGAATATTCTTTATCTATTTCTACTTCTATTAGAATATCTGGGTTTTTTAAATCTACTTTTGTATTAATATTCTTTTCTAAACATTTTTCTAAAATCTTCTTCCCTATTAATGAAGAAATTTGCATAGAATTTAATTCTAATTCTTTATATTTTCTTTTTGTTTCAACTTTGAATTTTTTATCAGAAACTTTTAAATAAGCTTCATTCGAAATTTTCTCGATTACTTCTTCTAAATTGCTTGTTTTAATTAAATAAATTGGAGCTGCATATCTTACTCCTGGAATTTTACTAATGATTTTAGCAATTTCTAAATTATTATTTGCTATAATAATTATTCTATCCCATAAAATCTTTATTTCATTTATATCTATTTTCTTCCATTTTAATCCATTTAATATATTTCTAACAAGTAGTTTAATCATTTGTTTTCTTACATTTTTACTTCTCAATCCTATTTCTGAAAAAGCAATTAAAACTCCTTTTTCCATGATTATATTAAATATAAATATTATGCTAAGATATAAACTAATTTTTACATTCTTTTTTCCTTTAATGTTTTATTTTTTTATTAAAATCTTTATTATTGAACAATTTCAATTTTAAATTCACAATATTTATCTCCTTTTGCAATGCATTTATTTTCTTCGCAT
>CAZHGP010000050.1:0-7721 GCA_964532175.1 uncultured Nitrososphaeria archaeon | reverse complement strand
TTCTCTTGTTTTAATATCTTCATAAGAACATATTAATAGCATTATTAAAGATATTGCTTGTCTTAAATAAAGAAACATTATAATTTACCTTATAACATTTTCTTCTTTTAATTTTTCAAATAATTTTTCTTTAGCAAAATTTATTATTTTATTTAATGCTTCTTCATTTTTTGCTTCAGCTATCATTCTTATTTGAGGTTGAGTGTTTGATGCTCTTATAAGGAACCACCCCTCATTCAATTCAACTCTAACTCCATCTATTGCAATTGTTTTATATCCTTCTTTAATCATTTCATTTTTTAATTCTTCCACAATTTTAAATTTTAAATTATCTGGACAATCAAAATTCTTTGGTGAAATAGAATGATATTTCGGAATTTTTTCAACTAGTTCAGATAAATTAGAATTTGATTGAGATAATAATTCGGCTATTTTTAAACAAGCAAAAATTGAATCATCTAATCCATATATTTCTCTAAAATATAAATGACTACTTATTTCTCCTCCAAATAAAGCATTTTCATTAATCATTTTATCTAAAATAAAAGCATGTCCAACACGACTAATTATAGGTATGCCTCCTTTCTTTCTAATAGTTTCTTCTAATGCTTTTGAACAACTAACTTCATAAACAATTTTTTCAGGTTTTTCTTTTGTTAAATAATGATTAACTAAAATTGCTAAAGCTATATCTCCTCTTATTATTCTACCTTTATTGTCTATAAAAACAGCTCTATCACCATCTCCATCGAAACCTACTCCAAAATCTAAATTTTTTTCTATTACTAATTTTTGTAATTCTTTAAGATTTTCTTCATTTGGTTCAGGTAAATGAGCTGGAAATCTTCCATCTGGAAAATCATTTATAGAAAAAACTTCCAAACCTTTTTCTTCAAGTATTTTTTTAGCAATTATTGAACATGAACCATTCCCAGGGTCTATACCTATTCTTAAACCTTTTTCAATATTAACTTTGCTTAAAATAAATTTTTTATATTCTTCTATTATATTCCTTTTTTCAATAATTTTACCTTTATTTGAAATTTTAAATTTTTGAGAAAAGGCTATTGATTTTATTTCTTCCATTCCCATTCCTTGACCGCATAGAATAGCTTTTTCTTTACATAATTTAAAACCATTCCATTCTGGAGGATTATGACTAGCACTAATCATTACTCCTCCATCTAAAGAATAATGTATTATAACAAAATATAATAAGGGAGTATGAATTAAACCTAATGGAATTATTTGGCATCCAGTTTTTAATAATCCTTTAATAAAAGATTTCTCTAAATTTTCACTGCTAATTCTTACATCTTTTCCTATAGCAACCTTCTTATTTTCTCCTATAAATGTTCCAAATGCTTTACCAATAATTTCAGCAATTTCTTCATTTAAATCTTTTCCATATATTCCTCTAATGTCATATGCTCTAAAAATTTCCTCTTTAATATCCATCCCTCATCATTAAGAATAAAATAAAGCATTAATATTTATTTTTATATTCTCCAAAATTCATCTCTAAACTATTTAATTTTTTATAGAATTTAGATAATTTTCTAAGTGAAGAATGAAATCCCATTAATCATTTTTTTTATCTTCTAAATCTAAAATTGGAAGAATTAATACTTCTTAGAAAATTTTCATTTTATAAACTAAAGAAATTGTTATTAAAAGAACAAGTAAAGAGATAAACTTTCTTCATAAATTTACGCTTTCTATTTATTCTTAACTTAGTAATAAGAGAAAAAGTCAAAGCTTAAACGTTTCTTTCATAAAAGTTTACTTAATTTCTCTATAAAGCTTTTAACATTTTCTATAGCATTTCTTACAGCTTCTTCAGGAAACCAATTTTCATAGAAGTTTTGATGAAGAGAAGTTGCTGAGAACCAAAATGTCATAATCTCCTTATCTTTTTTCTCTTTACTCAATTCTGTAACATATTTATGCAATTCTTTATGACTTCTAAGTTCTTTTCCTTCTTTTGCAGCTAAAGCCTTAACAATTTGTGAAGCTGCCTCTCAAGCTTTTTCTGATGCTTGAACATAATCCTTTTTTAATAAGAAATCTTCTGTATCTTTCATGTACTTTTCTGAGAGTTTTAAATGAATTTCAACTTTTGTTTCTGGATCAAGAGGTTCATTAAGAATTTTTGATAAAGCCTCTAACATTAGTTCTTCTTCTGAAATTCCAGTTTTTTCAGACTCTTCTTTTAGCCTTTTCTCAATCTTTTTAGGTAATATAAATGAATCCAATAATTCTCACTCTTATTTTTCATTATAGAGCATCTTATAAACTTTATTAAGAAAAATGCTGCAAAATTTCCTTATCTTATATTAACTTTTCATAAAAGTTTTTATTATTTTTAAACTTATCTCAAACTATTTTATCAAATTTTTTCATTATAATAGGTATTTCATCTATAATATCTGTTGCAAGAATGTGCAAACCATATTTTTCTGTAGCTTTTTCTCCAGCTAAACCATTAATATATGCTGCAGCAGCAGCCGCATCAAAAGTATCTATACCATGACTTAAAATACCTGCTAATAATCCTGATAATACATCTCCTGTTCCACCAACAGTCATAGCAGGAGAACCTGTTTTATTTATAGCTGTTTTTTCACCATTAGAAATAATATCTATTGCACCTTTAAGAAGTATTGTAAAATTATACTCTTTTGCTTTAGATTTTACGATTTCAATTCTATTTTCAATATTTGAATTTAATTCTATTTTAAATAATCTTTTAAATTCTCCTGCATGTGGTGTTATTACAATTTTTTTACCTTTAAGAATTTCAATTACATCTTGTTGAAGAGCTTCTGCATCTAAAACTAAGCTAACTTTTCTAAAAATTAATTCTTTAACTAATTCTTTAATTCCATCTGTTTTTTGTTTTGAAATTCCAGGTCCAACAACAGCTGAATTTATTTCTGGAAGCCATTTAAGAAGTTTATTTACACATCCTTTAGTTAATTTTGCATCTGGTAATGGGATTACTATCAAATTTGGATTTAAAGCTCTTATTGCAATGGATATTTGTTTTGGAACTGCTAAATAAACTAAATCAACTCCGCTTCTTAAAGCAGCTAAAGCTGAAAGATATGGAGCTCCATGGTATAACCAACTTCCTCCAATTATAGCTACTATTCCATTATCTCCTTTATGAGAATCTCTTTTTCTAGGCTTTATAACTTCTTCAACAAATTTTTCATCTATAGTAAATATTTCATTTTTCATTCTTCTTCACGAATAAATATTTTAATGAGTATTATTTTTTCTTTAATATATATTTAGCTTCTAATTATTTATTTTGAGGGGAAAACTTTGAAAATTTTAGAAATAAAAGATTTACATGTAGAAATTATGAATAAAGAAATATTAAATGGGATAAATCTTGAAATTGAAGAAAATGAAAAAATTGTTCTTTTAGGACCTAATGGTTCTGGAAAAACAACATTATTAAAAGCAATAATGGGTCTTTCACCTATTAAAATTATTAAAGGGAATATTATATTTAAAGGAAAAGATATAACAAATCTTCCAATAGATGAAAGAGCAAAATTAGGAATAGGAATGGCTTTTCAATTTCCACCTTCTATAAAAGGTGTTAGAATATCGGATATTTTAAATAAATTTGGATTAAAAAAGGAAGATTTTAATGAAATTGCTAAAAAATTTAATTTTCCAATAGAATTTTTTGAAAGAGAAATAAATATAGGTTTTTCTGGAGGAGAAATGAAAAGAATTGAATGTATGCTACTTTATATTCAAAAACCTAAATTGGCTTTATTTGATGAACCAGATTCTGGTGTAGATATTATAAATCTTGGAGTAATAGGTAAATCTATTTCAACTTTATTGGAAAATAATTGTTCTGGAATTATAGTAACTCATCAAGGATTAATATTAAATTATATAGAAGTAGATAAAGCGTATGTTTTATTAAATGGAAAAATTGCTTGTTATGGAGAACCTATGGAAATACTTAAAGATATAAGTAAAGAAGGTTATGGAAAATGCGAGATTTGCAAAAAATATTAGAATTAGCAAAAAATGCATTAAATAAACCTCCTAAATATGGATTAAATATAGATTTTTCAGAATATAGTAGGACATCTTCTTCATTAATAAATTCTATTAAACAAATTGAAAATGAAGCATATAATGTTGGAATAGATTTAAATATAGAAAAAGCTGGAACATATATTCAATTAGACCATAAACCATTTTATGAATATATTTCAAAAATATACGATGGAAAAATAGAAGTTATGAGTATAAAAGAAGCATTTAAAAAGCATGATTGGTTATTGGATTATTTTTGGGAAACAATAAGACCAGATATGGATAAATTTACTGCTAGAGCTGCAATTGAATGGGATGATGGATATTTTTTTAGAATAATGCCAAATGTAAAAGTTACTCTTCCAATACAATCTTGTATGTTAATAGGAAGTGAGTCATTCAATCAAAATGTTCATAATATAGTTATAGCTGAAGAAAATTCTGAAGTACAAGTTTTAAGTGGATGTACAGCTCATAAATTAATTGAAAAAGCATTGCATATAGGTATTACAGAATTTTATATTAAAAATAATGCAAAATTAACATTTACAATGATTCATAAATGGCCAAGTAAAGCAGATGTTAGACCTAGAAGTGGAGCAATAATAGAAAATAATGGAACATTCATAAGCAATTATATTTTAATAGGTGAAGTAAATAGTTTACAAACTTTTCCAATAGCATATTTAAAAGGTAAAAATTCAAAAGTAGAATTCAATTCTATTTTAAACATTTGGGGAAAATCTTTAATTGATGTAGGAAGTGAAATAAATTTAGAAGGAGAAAGATCTAGTGGAAGAATATTAACAAGAGCTATTGTAAATGATGAAGCACAAATTTTTGCAAGAGGAAAAATAGTTGGAATAGGAGAAAAAACTAAAGGTCATATGGAATGTAGCAGCCTTTTATTATCAAAAAAAGCTAAAGTAATAGCAATTCCTGAATTAAATGCAATGATTGATGATTCGGAACTTACACATGAAGCTGCAATAGGTAAAATAGCTGAAGAACAAATAGAATATTTAATGAGTAGAGGAATACCTAAAGAAGAAGCAATATCAATGATTGTAAGAGGATTTGTAGATACTAGAATTCTTGGATTACCGATTGAAATTGAAGAAAATATAAAGAGAATAATATCTTCAATAACATCTATGAAGAAAATTTGAAAAATAAAGAAGATGATATCAAAAGATCCTGGAGTATATGCAATTATTATTTATGTTAAAGATAATATAAATATAACTTTAGCAAAAAATACTCATTATTTTACTCCTGGATATTATGTTTATTTAGGTTCAGCTAAGCAATATGGTGGAATAAAATCTAGAGTAAATAGGCATTTAAAGAAAAATAAGAAATTAAGATGGCATATTGATTATTTAACAAGCAATCATTTAGTTAAGATAAAAGCAGTCATATATGCAAAAACAAAAATTTTTAAAGAATGTACATTTGTAAAAATTTTAAAGGAAAATTATTTTGAAATTGCATCTAAAAACTTTGGATCAAGCGATTGTAAAGAAAAATGTGGAGCACACTTACTTAAACCTATTAAATATATGAATCTTAAAAAAATAATAATAGCTATAAAGGAAATTTTTAAAAATAAAAAATTAAAACCTTTAACAATAATTTTTGATTGATAGTGTTAAAAATAAGCATTATTAAGAATAGTTTTTACTAATACTTGTTTATTCGCACTTGGTTTTAATTTAATAATTTTTTATTTTTTAAAAAAAATATTCGATATATTGAATATTTATTATCTATTTTTTTAAAATAAAAATGAAAAAATGTTAATTTTAAGCTTATAAAAGCATTTTTCATCATAAAAGTTTAAATATTTCTCTAATTTTATGCTCTTATCACCTCTTTTCTAGTAAATAAAATCTTTTCATTCACATCCTTTATTAATAAAATTTCAATAAAAATTTCTTTATTTAGGTGAAGCTTATGATTATAAATTTCCCATTTGATTTAATGACAAAAAATATTAATATCGAGTTTCAAAGCAATAAAGTTAAATTATTAATGCCAAAAATTAAAAAATCTATTAGTGTTAATGAAGCTCTTAAAAAAATAGAGAAAAGGATTATAAAAGATATAAGAAATGCAAAAAGCATCGCAGTACTCATAGATGATCATACAAGACCCACACCTACAGCAGAAACACTAGAATTTTTACTTAAAGAAATTGATGGAAAAGATATAAAAATCATATTTGCTAAAGGCACACATGAAGCACCTTCAGAAGAATATATTAAAGAAAAAGTTGGTTCAAAAATATTTAAGAATTATAATATTATAATTCATGATGCATATGATGAAAATATTCATGATTTTATAGGAGTAACAAAATATGGCACGCCTGTATGGTTAAATAAAGAATTCTTAAATGCAGATTTTAAAATTGGTATAGGATCAATATTTCCATCAGAAATAGCTGGTTTTACAGGTGGATATAAAATAGTTCTTCCAGGAATTGCATATTATGAAACAATAAATAAAAATCATTCAATGTTTATATCTCCTAATGCTGAATGCGGTAGAATAAATGATAATCCTGTAAGATTAGATATAGATGATGCTGGGAGATTATCTGGATTGAATTATACAATAGATTATGTTCTTAATCCGAATAATGGAATTATAAAATGTTTTGCAGGAGATCCATTAAAAGAACATAGAAAAGGAGCTAATTTTTGTAAAAAAATATATGGTTTTAATATTAAAGAAGAATATGATTTAGTTATTGTTTCTCCTGGAGGTAAAGAAGATATAGATTTTGTACAAGCAATTAAAGCTATTTTTACAGCTCATAAAATATGCAAAAAAGATGGAAAAATATTATTAATTGCTTCTTGTAGACTTGGTCATCAATGGCCTGAATTAATCGATATTGCTGAAAAAATTAAAAAAGAAAATATGAATAAAAATCAGCTTTTAAAAGAAATATTGAAAAATGGAATTGAAAGTTTTGCTGGTGCAGTAATGTATAAACTTTATGATATTTTCATAAATAGCAAGCCAAAACTTTATATTTATACAAATAACAATAAGCTAAATAATGAAATTGCAACTTTACTTAATATAGAAATTATTAATAATCCACAAGATTTTATTGATAAAGAAGCAAATGAAAAATCAAAAATTTTAGCTATGCCATATGCAGCTCTTACATTAATAAATACTTAAATGCTTTTTATTTTAATTCCTTTAATCTTAAGTTTTTCAAGAATTTCTTTAAACCATTTTGGGACTCTTATATTTTCTATTATTCTATCATAAGTATATGGTTTTATATCAATTACTGGAGTGCCATTAAATGCATCTATTCCTTTAACTTTAAGAAATCTTCCTTCTCTATTAATAAGTTCAACTATAGTTATACCTATAGGATTAGGTCTATGAGGAGAATCTGTACAAAAAACTCCTACTTCTGGTAATTCATTTTCTTTAAAACCAAATCTTAAAAGTCTTCTATGTTTAACTTTTAAAGTTTTTCTATTTTCTTCATTAACTTTATCCATCCAGAAAATAATTATTAAATGAGAGAAACCATCTATTTTATCAAGCCCAATTGAAAATTCTTCAAAAATTTCTATAGTACCTTCAACTCCTTCATAACTATTTTTAATTTCTTCTTC
>CAZHGP010000049.1:0-8112 GCA_964532175.1 uncultured Nitrososphaeria archaeon | reverse complement strand
GGCGCAAGCCATCGTGGGTTCAAATCCCACCCCCTGCATTTTAAAAATTTTTATATTCAAGAATATTATAAAATAAAAAGAAAAAAAAGATGTTATCTTTTAATAAAAATAAATTTTTATTAATATGCGGCATAATTTCTATTATAATAGCTTATTCTTCTATTATATTTTCTATAATTATTTCTAATTGGTTTTCTTGGATTAATAATGCTTTAAGTGATTTAGGTGCAAGAGAACCTTCAGCAATAATATTTAATTCAGGATTAATTTTATCTGGATTTTTCTTAATTTTATTTAGTTTAAGTTTATACAATTTCTTTAAAGGTTTATTAAATAAAATTGGAATATTTTTATTTTTATTAGCTTCAATATCGTTATCTTTAATAGGAATATTTCCTGAAACTGCTGGAAAAATACATTTATATGTTTCAATAATGTTTTTTACTTTTACTCCTCTTTCATTTATATTTTTAGGATTAGCATCAATTTTATCAAAATTAAAAAAATATGGTTTATTTACAATAATTATTGCAATACTTATGATTATTACATGGCTTATTCCATGGAAAAATATAGGAATACATGGTGTAGCTATTCCTGAATTTATTTCTTCAATTTTTGCTTCTATATGGGCAATAAATACAATTTTAAAAATTTATAAAGAAATAAAATAAATTAAAAGTTTCTTAATTTTTTAGGTTTTCTTTTAAGTTTAGATCCACATATTTGGCATATTCCATTTACTTCATTATCGTATTTTTTAAAACATGATGGACAATACCATTGCCATTCTATACTTTTCTTTATTTTTGGAAAATGTATACCTTCTATTTCTATACCTAAATGCTTTGCTGTATTTTGTAAAGAATAATCATCTGAAACTATTATTGCATTTTTACCTTTATTTTTTTCTTCTAAAGCTATTGCAAGAATTTCTATATCTGTTTCAGATAATTTTTTAAAATCACCTATTTCTTTAGAAGCTTCAATTATTTTTTTAATATATTTTTCTTTTGGTTTTACAATTTTTACTAAACCTTTTTTTATTATAATATCTAAATTTTTAATTAAATTTCTCGATTTTATTTCTTTTATTACAAGATTACTTGTAATAAATTTTTTATTAATAAATTCTGTAAAACCTGATATAAAAACAGGAGAATCTAAAATATATATTTTTTCATTATTTTTCATTTTAATACTTAAGCCTTTTTTCTATTCTTTTTATAAAACTTTCCTCAATTTTCCTTCTTACAAAATTTATAGGATATTCTGATTCTTTTATTATTATTTTTTCTTCTTTAATATTATATCTAAGATGTCCATCTATAACAATATCTGCTTCTCCATTTAAAACTTCTATTTCTAAAATTTTTGAAGAAGATATTACTATAGGCTTTAAATTTGATAAAGGACATATTGGAGTTATTAAAATAGCTTTTATATAAGAATCTACTATTGAACCTCCTGCTGAACAAGAATAACCTGTAGAGCCGATAGGAGTAGAAAAAATACATCCATCAGCTAATCCTTGCATTAAAATATTTCCATTAAAACTTATTTTAAATTCTATTAATTTTCCAGTAATATGAGAAATTAATAAAGCTTCATTTAAAGCTTCTCCAATTTTTTTATTATTTAAATAAATAGATAAACGCATAGCTTTTTCTATAATATATTTTCCTTCTAAAATATCTTTAATAAAATCTATTGATTCTTTTGGAGAAACTTCTGCTAAAAAACCTTTTCTACCAAAATCTATTCCTAAAATTAATGTATCTTTTTTATTTATTTTAGAAATAGATCTTAAAAATAATCCATTTCCACCTAAAATAATTAAAAAATCTATTTCTGAAAAAATTTTTTGAATTTCAATATTATCTAAATCAAAATCTTTTATTAATCTTAATTCTAAATTTTTTTCTAATAAAACTTTTTCTATTTCATTTATTAAAAGTTGAGATTCATCTTTTTTTAATGAAGAATATACTAAAGCGCATTTTTTTATATTCATTTATTTTCACGTTATGTATTTTTCTTTTAAAATATATTAAAAATAAATCCTTATTTAAACTTTAAATAAAAATAGAATTCAAAGTTTAAAAACTACTTTTGCAAGAATATTTTTGAAGAATTATGAGTAAACCAACTTCTGTAAGTTCATTAAAAGTTGGACATAATATTATAATTGATGGAGAACCATGCAAAATTGTTGAATTAGAAAAATCTAAACCTGGAAAACATGGATCTGCAAAAGCAAGAATAGTTGCAATAGGAATATTTGATAATCAAAAAAGAACAATAATAACACCAGTAGATGCTAAAGTAGATGTGCCAATAATAGATAAAAGGAGTGGTCAAGTAATTTCAATAACAGAAACTGTAAGCATAATGGATAATGAAACTTTAGAAGTAATAGAAATACCAATTCCTACAGATGAAACATTAAAATCAAAAATTGAGCCTGGAGTAAATGTAGAATATTGGAAAATTTTAAATAGATATATGATTACGCAAGTAAAAAGCTAGAATTTTTATTTATTAATTTTGCTTTTTTAATTATATAAAAACCATAATATCCTTTCCAAATTTTTTCAGCTTCAATTATAGAAATTATTTTTTTAAAAATTGGACCATCTAATACGAATGTTTCAGCTTCTCCTCCTTCAAAAGAAATATTTACATTATATTTTTTATTCAATTCTTTTAAATCAATTATGCATTTTTCATCTAATATTCTTCCAAGCCAATTTTCATTAAAACCTTGAGCAGAAACGCTTGTAATTATAGCTTTAAAACCTAAATTTATAAATTCATTTAATAAAAAAATAGGATCTTTATTCCATAAAGGTGAAAAACATTCAATATTTAATTTTTCACAAATTTTTTCAATCCTATTTTTTTGATAATTACTTGCAATAACTCCACTAAAAACCCCTTTAATATTATATAATTGCTTTGCTTTCTTTAATGCAATAAATAAATCTTCTATTTCTTTATTACCTATATTTTTTGCTTTTAATTGAATTATAGGTAAGCCTATTGATTTTGCTTGCAATTTTGTAAATTTAATATTTGGAAAATGAAATAAATAACTATTTTCATTTTTTGGAATAATTGAAATTAAGCATTTTATTTTAAAATTATTTTTCATAGCTATATAAGTAGCTAAATTACTATCTTTTCCACCAGAATAAAGTATAGCAACTTTCACAAAAAGCAAAAATATTCTTCCTAGAATAAAAATTTATAAAGTTTAAGTACTACTTACTAAAAATTTTCATTTCGATAAGGTAAAAAGAATGAGCGGTATAGAAAGCTTTGGAGAAAAAATAAGAATTGCAATAAATAAATTATTAGGTGCACCTATAGCAGATAGGAAAACAATAGAAGAAGTCATAAAAGAATTGCAAAGAGCATTACTTTTAGCAGATGTAAATGTAAATATTGTTTTAAAAGTTTCTGAAAAAATAAAAGAAAGAGCTTTTAAAGAAAAATGTCCTCCAGGAGTATCTAGAAAAGACCATATATTAAAAATTCTTTATGAAGAATTAATAAACCTTTTAGGAGAAAAACCTTATCCTTTACAATTGGATAAAAATAAAAAATATGTTTTCATGTTTGTAGGAATTCAAGGATCAGGAAAAACAACAACTGTAGCAAAAATTGCTAATTATTTAAAAAAGCAAGGATATAAAATTGGTGTAATATGTGCAGATACATACAGACCTGCTGCATATGAGCAATTAAATCAGCTTTTATCTCCTTTAGGAATTCCAGTTTTCTTTAATGAAAATAGTAAAAATGCAATTGAAATTGCTAAAGAAGGTTTAGAAAAATTTTTCTCAAGTGGAATAAATATTATTTTAATAGATACTGCTGGAAGACATAAAGAACAAGAATTTCTTTTAAAAGAAATGAAAGAATTAGAAAAAGAAATTAAGCCAAATGAAGTAATTCTTACATTAGATGGAACTATTGGTCAACAAGCAAGTATTCAAGCTGAAGCTTTTCATAAAGCAACTCCAATAGGTTCTATAATAGTAACTAAATTAGATACTTCTGCAAAAGGTGGAGGAGCATTATCAGCAGTTGCAGCTACAGGTGCTAAAATAAGATTTATTGGTGTTGGAGAAAAAATAGATGATATTGAAGCATTTTATCCAAATAGATTTGTAGGTAGACTTTTAGGAATGGGAGATATAGAAGGATTAATTGAAAGAGTTAAATTAGCTGAAATGCAAGTTTCAGAAGAAAAAGTTCAAGCATTATTATCTGGACATTTTACTTTAGAAGATATGATATCACAAATAAAAGAAACAAGGAAACTTGGACCATTAAGAAAAATAATAAGCAAATTCCCTTTACCAATGTTACCAAATATTTCTGATGAACAATTAGAAATTGCTGAAAAAGAAATGGATAAATGGAGTGCAATAATAAATTCAATGACTCCAGAAGAAAGGAAGAATCCAGAAATACTTAATTCATCAAGAATAAAAAGAATTGCTAGAGGTGCAGGAGTTTTAGAAGGGGATGTAAAGAAGCTTATTAAACAATATAATTTAATGAAGAAATTAATGAAATCTTGGAAAAAGAGGAAAGGGGTGCCTAAATTAAAAATATGAAGAATGAAAAAGAAAATTTATTAGAAATTATTAAAAATATTCTTTTAAAATATTGTCTTTGTGATAATTGCTTAGGAAGGCAATTTTCTAAAATTATACCAGGTCTTACAAATGAAGAAAGAGGAAGAATACTTAAAATTTCACTTTTAATGAATATTCTTTATTCTTATAAAGAAAATGAAAAAGAAAACTTAAAAAAAATAATTTTAAATAGCCAACTTTTTGATATTATAGAAAAATTAAATTTATCTATAGAAAAAGAAAAAATTAATGAAAATAATTTTAAATGTTATTTATGTGAAAATAAAATTAAGAAAGAAAATATAAAAAATTTTTCTCAAAAAATTTTAAATGAATTAAAATCTATTGAATTTAAAACTTTTCTTATTGGAGCATCAATTCCAGTTGAAATACATGAAAGAGAAGATATGATAAGGTCTGAATTTAGTCTTATAACAGGAGAAGATATAAAAAGTGAAATAAATAGAGAAATAGGGAAAAATTTATTAAATTTAACAAATGCAAAAGTTGATTTTTATAATCCAGATGTAACAATTATTACAAATATATTTAATGATAATTTTTTTATTCAAATAAATCCTGTTTTTATTAAAGGTTTTTATAAAAAATTTGTTAAAAATTTACCTCAATCACCATGGATATGCAATTATTGTAGAGGCACAGGATGTGAAATATGCAATTGGCAAGGTAGAAAATATCCTTCTTCAATTTCTGAATTAATTGGTGAAATTTCTGCAAAAATTTTTGAAGCAATAGATTATAAATTTCATGCAGCTGGAAGAGAAGATGTAGATGCATTAGTATTAGGTTCTGGAAGACCATTTGTTTTAGAAATTATTAAACCTTTGAAAAGAACAATAGATATGAAATTTTTAGAAAAAAGTATTAATGAATATGCAAAAGGAATGATTGAAGTAAATAATTTATGTTACACTACTAAAAAAGAAATAAATGAATTAAAAATTAAATCACAAAAAGCTTCTAAAACATATTTAGCTAAAGTAATTTTTGAAGAAGAAGTAAATGAAGAAGATTTAAAAAATCTTGAATTAAAAATGAATAATATAACGATTGAACAAAGAACTCCTACAAGAGTATTAAATAGAAGGAAAGATAGAATTAGAAGAAAATTTTTATATTATATTAAAGCTAAAAGAATAAATTCTAAAATAATTGAATTTGAAATAAAAGCTCAAGGAGGACTTTATATAAAAGAATTAATTACAGGAGATAATGGTAGAACTATACCAAGTATTTCAGAAATACTTAAAAATAAAGCAATCAATATAGAATTAGCAGTAATAGATATAGAAATAATATAGAGAATAAAATATTTAAAAGTAAAACATTTTATAGAAATAATTAAAGATTATATAAAGATATTTGGGGATAAAGAATGCCTAAATCTAAAGGTTATCGAAATCGTACAAGAAGCTTATTAAGAAAAGAAAGAGGAAGTAGAAGTATTGTTTCTCCAGATATTTATTTACAAGAATATAAATTAAATGATAAAGTAGTAATTTTAGCAAATCCAAGTATTCATAAAGGATTACCTCATAGAAGATATCATGGAAAAATAGGAAGAATTGTAGAAATTCGTGGAAGAGGATATGTTGTAGAAATAATTGATGGGAATAAAATAAAGAAAATAACTACTGGACCAGAACATCTTAAACTTTTTAGAGGTTAAAGAAATGCCTAGAAAAATAATTTCTATAAAACCTATTACAATTGTAGAAGCTAAAAAAATTTTAGAAGAAAAAGAGAAAAATCTAAATGCTCTTCAATTAAGAGTACTTGATTATGGAAAAAAATTTAGTAAAATGGATATTGAAAAAAGTTCAAAAATATTAAATATTTTAATAAATGAATATCAATTATTGCCTGAAGAAGCTATTCAAATAATAGATATTTGTCCAACAACAATAGAAGAATTAAGATCTATTTTGAGTGGATATCGTAGATTAGTTTCATTTTTATTATTTTCAGAAGATAAAATGAAGAAAATAGTAGAATTAATAAAATCAAATTTAGAAGAAAAGAAAGAATCTTAAATTGAATGGTGTTTTTAATGCGTAGATTAGAACAAGACTCTAAACAGAGAAAACTATATGAAGAATATGCTTATATTCTCGATATATATCCTTCAGATGCATATAGAGGTACTCCTCCAGTTGCAAAAAATGAAGAAGTACTTCAATTAATTGGAGAAGATTTTTTCACTTTATTAGAAGCAGCTGCTTGGAAAGGTAAATTCTCTACTGGAATGAGAGTATATGTAGGTAGAAATATAAGTAAACAAATATTAAGAATACTTAGAAGAATTAGCTATAATGAATTAACTCTTAATGCAAAAAGTGAATTAGAACAAACAATTCAAAAAATAGTTATTTCTAAAGAAAATAAATTTGTAGAATTTTTTAATAAAGCAAATCCTTTAACACCTAGATTACATTCATTGGAATTACTTCCAACTATAGGAAAAAAATCATTAAGAAAAATTCTTGATGAAAGAGAAAGGGAAGAATTTAAATCATTTGAAGATATAAAAAAAAGAGCTGATATATCAGATCCTATTAAGCTTATTACAAAAAGAATAATCGAAGAACTTTCCAATCCTACAGAAAAATATCGTATTTTCTTAATTTCATAAAAAATGCAATATTATAACATTAAAAAAATTTTATCTAAATATAAAATAAAAATTAATTTTAAATTAGATCAATATTTTTTAATAGATAAAAAAATAATTAAAAAAATTGTTTCTTATGCAAAATTGAATGAAAATGATATTGTTCTCGAATTTGGAACTGGATTGGGTTTTATAACAAAAGAAATTGCAAAAAAAGCAGGAAAAGTTTTTTCTATTGAAAAAGATGAAAAAATATTGGAAGTAGCATCAAAAATATTATCAAATGAAAAAAATATTCAATTTATTAAAGGAGATTTTTTTAAAGTAAATATTCCTTATTTTAATAAATTTATTTCAAGTCCTCCATATCAATTTTCTAGAAAAATTATTGAATGGATATCAAGAAGAAAAATAGATTTATGCATAATAGTTTTTCAAGATGAATTTGCAAAAAAACTTATAGAAGAGAAGGGAAGAAATTATACATTTGTTTCAGTATTACCTTCAATTTCTTATAAAGTAGAGCTTTTAGATATTATCCCATGCTCTTCATTTTACCCTCCATCACCTTTCCCTTCAAGAATTGTAAAATTAGAATTTATAAATGAGAATTATAATGAAGAAGAAATTAATAATTTAATAATATTTTTAAAAAATATTTTTTCTCAAAAAAATAAAAAATTGAAACATCCTTTAAGAAATTATTTAGAAAAAATTGGAATAAAAGATCCTATTAAAATAAATGAAATTATTAATTCTATACCTTTAAGTGAACAAAAAGTTTGCTTAATTCCAAAAAAATATCTTATACAAATAGGTACTAATATTATT
>CAZHGP010000048.1:0-8426 GCA_964532175.1 uncultured Nitrososphaeria archaeon | reverse complement strand
TTTAAAACCACTATTTTGCTGGATTGCCTCCCAATGGGAGGATTAGGAAGCTCATGCTCTTCCAAGTAAAGAGTATGAGCAACCTCCAGAAAGGGGGCTAAACTATGGTAGGAAGTTAGACACGCCTTGAGTAATACTTATAGTTATCTTTTTAAAAATGGAAAAAGGGTTAATGAAAAATGAGTTTAGGTAAAGATTCTGTTTCACTTTATAAATTTAAAATGTTTTTGAATGAAATTAAAGAAAAAGAAGGTAGAGGAACGCAGCTTGTTTCACTTTATATTCCTCCTGAAAGGCAAGTATCTGATGTAATAAATTATCTTCGCCAAGAATATGCTACAGCAGCTAATATTAAATCCAAAACTACTAGAAAAAATGTTCAAGATGCTATTGAAAAAACAATTCAAAAACTTAAACTTTTTGATAAAATTCCAGAGAATGGTTTAATAATTTTTAGTGGAGCAATTCCGCAAAATGGTCCTGGAACAGAGAAAATAGAAGTTTATACTATCACCCCTCCTGAAAAAATAACTACTTTCATTTATAGATGCGATAGTAAATTTAATATCGAGCCACTCAAAGAAATGTTAAAAGAGAAAGATATTTTTGGAATAATAGCTATTGATAATGAAGAAGCAGCTATTGCTATAGCTAAAGGTAGAAAAATACTTGTTATGAAATCTTTTACTTCAGGAGTACCTGGGAAACATAGAGCTGGTGGTCAATCTGCTAGAAGATTTGAAAGACTTAGGGAAGCTAGCTTACATGAATATTATAAAAGAATTGGAGCGCATGCAAATGAAATATTTTCAAACGAACCAGATTTAAAAGGGATAATAATTGCAGGCCCTGGACCTACAAAAGAAGATTTCTTGAAAGGGAACTATTTACATTATACTCTTAGAGATAAAGTTAAACTTGTAGATACTTCTTATTCTGGTGCAAGTGGTATAAGAGAAGCACTTAGTAAAGCGGAAGACTTTTTAAAAGAATTAAGATATATTAAAGAAAAAAAATTGATCGAGAAATTTTTAAGAGAAGTTACTTCTGAAAAAAGTTCTGTAACATATGGAGAAGAAGAAGTTATGAATGCTATTAAAAATGGTTTGGTAGATACTTTATTAATTAGTGAAGGGCTTGAAAAAATTTTAATTAAAATAGAATGTGCAAATTGTGGCTATAATAGAGAGGAGAAAGTAGAACCAAAAGATTTTGTTTTAAGAAGCCAGGAAATATTAGCTGAAAAATGTCCTAAATGTCTTAATCAAACATTGAAAATTTCTTCTACACAGAAATATTTAGACTTTTTAATAGAATTAGCTGAAAGTCTTCATATAAATATTGAATTAATATCTTCTGAAACTGAAGAAGGTGAAATATTAAAAAATGCTTTTGGAGGTGTAGCTGCATTCTTAAAAACAGCATTTTATTAAATTTTTTATTCTAATAAAAATATAATTTTATCTTTAAATAATGAATTATATATGAAAATTGTAATTTTTTCAAAAATATAATGAAATAATAGAAAATTAAAAATACAATATAAAGTAATTTAATATTAAATTTTTTAAAATATTTTTTGGCTTCCAGAAATTTATAAAAACATAAAATTTATATATCTTAATTTTTAATAAATAGTTTCACTTACGGGGTGAAACTAAATAATGGGTGAGTGTTTTATCGTTAAGAAACACTAATTTCCCATACAAAGTTTTTCTTTTAGATACAACTTTAAGAGATGGAGAACAAACCCCAGGTGTATCTTTAACTCCTGAAGATAAACTCAAAATTGCTTTTAAACTTGAAGAAATTGGGGTTGATTTTATAGAAGCAGGATTTGCTGCAACTTCTGAAGGTGAATTTAAAGCTTTAAAGTTAATTTCTGAACAAGGACTTAAAGCTGAAATTTATAGCTTTAGTAGATGTGTTAAATCCGATATAGATTTGGCAGCGGATGCTGGTGTGGATGGAATAACGCTAACTATGCCTACATCCGATTTACATCTTAATTATAAACTTAATAAAAATAAACAATTTGTTATAGAAAGTATTGAAAATTGTATAGATTATGCTAAAGGAAGGGGTTTAATTATTGAATTTTTAGCAGAAGATGGAAGTAGAAGTGATTTAGATTTTCTAAAAAATGTTTTCATGAAAGCCGCTGAATGTAAAGCTAATAGAGTTTGTTTATGTGATACTGTAGGAATACTAACACCTGAAAAAACCGCCAAGATTGTTAACGAATTAACTGAATGCTTACAAGTTCCATTTGCAATCCATTGTCATAATGATTTTGGATTAGCTACTGCAAATTCTCTCATTGCTCTTAAATATGGTGCTCAAGAAGTTCATGTAACAATTAATGGTTTAGGTGAAAGAGCTGGAAATGCAGCATTAGAAGAAGTTGTAGTAAGCTTAGAGCTTTTATATGGATATAAAACAAATATAAAAACAAATTTAATATATGAAACTTCGAAGCTTGTTTCTCAATTAACTGGAATATATGTTCAACCAAATAAAGCAATCGTAGGAGAAAATGCTTTCTCTCATGAATCTGGAATTCATACACATGGAATAATAAAAAATCCATTAACTTATGAACCAATTCCTCCAGAATTTGTTGGAAGGAAAAGAATATTAGTTCCAGGTAAGCATGCTGGAAAACATGGTTTAAAAGAAAATCTAAAAAACATAGGTTTTGATTTATCAGATGAACAGCTTTCTGAAATTCTTAAAAGAGTTAAGGATTTGGGAGATAAAGGTAAAAGGGTTACTGATGCTGACCTTCAAGCTATAGCTGAAACTGTTTTAGGCTTACCTAAAATAAGACCAATAAAATTAAAGGAAGTTGTAGTTGTAACTGGTAACAATATTACATCGACAGCATTTGTTAAATTAGATTTTTATGGAAAAACTATAAGTGGAGCTTCTACTGGGGTAGGACCAGTGGATGCTGCTATAAATGCTATTAAAAAATTAGTATTAGATGTAGAATCTATACAACTTGAAGAATATCATGTTAAATCTATAACAGGTGGTACTGATGCTATTGTAGAAGTTATTGTAAAACTTAGAAAAAATGATAAAATTATTACATCAAGAGGTGCTAGAGAAAACATAGTTATTGCAAGTGTTGAAGCTATATTGAATGGTATGAATATTCTATTAGCAGATTATAAAAATTTAAGAGGTAATGAAAATTGAAGATGAGTGGAAGTTTAGCATTAATAGAAGCTTTAAAAAAACAAAATGTTAAAATAATATTCGGAATACCTGGTGGAGCAATACTTCCAATTTATGATGCTCTTTATGATGAAAGAGATATAAGGCACATTCTTATGCGTCATGAGCAATGTGCAGCTCATGCAGCTGATGGATATGCTAGAGTTAAGGGAGAACCTGGCATTTGCATGGCTACTTCTGGCCCAGGTGCTACTAATCTTGTGACAGGAATTGCTACAGCTTACATGGATTCCAGTCCTTTAATAGCTATAACAGGTCAAGTTCCAACAAGTTTTATAGGCAAAGATTCTTTTCAAGAAGTTGATATCATTGGTATAACCACACCTATAACTAAGTATAACTATCAAATAAGAAATGTTAAGGATATCCCTAGAATTATTCGAGAAGCTTTTTATATAGCCTCAACTGGTAGGCCTGGTCCTGTTTTAATAGATGTGCCTAAGGATATCCAAACTGATATTGATGATGTAGATTTTAATTCTGAAATAAAAATTAGAGGTTATAAGCCCAATATAGATCCACATCCTCTTCAAATAAAAAAAGCTGTCGATTTAATCATAAATGCTGAACGTCCTATAATACTTGCAGGCGGTGGAGTTCATTGGTCTAGGGCGTATGATGAACTTCTTAAATTAGCCGAACTTCTTATGGCTCCAGTTGTTACCACTTTTATGGGTAAAGGAGCTATGCCTGAAAATCATCCTTTATGTTTAGGATGTATTGGTATGCATGGTAGAGTTGAAGCTAATGAATCCATAATGATGGCTGATGTTATACTTGCGGTAGGTGTTAGATTTTCGGATAGAACTACATGTAAAGTTAGTGATTTTTGCGTAAATGCTAAGATAATTCATATAGATATCGATCCCTCTGAAATTAGAAAGAATATTCCAGCTTATCTGCCAATAGTTGCTGATGCTAAAAAAGCTTTAAAATCAATAATAGATGAGATTATTTATAGAGGTTTAAAGAAAGAAAAATCAGAATGGTTTAAAAAGATTGAAATGATTAAGAAGGAATATTCAGATAATGAAATAAAAGAAGAACTTACAGGAATTAATGCTGTAAAGCTTTTGCGTAAAGTCTTGCCAGAAGATTCTATAGTAACAACAGAAGTTGGTCAAAACCAAATGTGGGCTTCATTATATTTTAAAGTTTTAAAACCAAGAACATTCATTTCTTCAGGTGGTTTAGGAACTATGGGTTTTGGCTTTCCAGCAGCTTTAGGAGCTAAAGTTGCTAAACCAGAAGTACCTGTTGTTGATATTGCTGGAGATGGGAGCTTTCTAATGACCGAACAAGATTTAGCTACAAGCATAGTTGAAAATATACCTGTTGTAGTCATGATATTGAATAATTCAAGTTTAGGCATGGTAGTTCAATGGCAAAGATTATTTTATAATAGAAGATATTCAAATACGCTTTTAAAAGGAGTACCTGATTTTGTTAAATTAGCTGAAGCTTATGGAGCTAAAGGTGTTAGAGTAAATTCTTTAAATGAGCTTGAACAAGCTTTAAAGGAAGCAATAAATTCTGATGTAACATATGTTATTGATGTGCCTATATCAAGCGAGGAAGATGTTTTACCATTTGTACCTCCAGGTAAAAATTTAAGAGAAATTATTTTAAAGAGATGATTTAATTGAAAGAATACATTCTAGTAGCTATAGTTGAACATAAACCTGGCGTACTATATAAAGTTTCAAATATGTTTAGAAGAAGAAATTTTAACATAGAAAGTATAGCGGTAGGTCCTAGTGAGATTAAAGATTTAGCTAGAATGACTATAACAGTTAAAGGGGATGAACTTACTATTGAACAAATTATAAAACAATTACAAAAGTTAATAGATGTTATAAAAGTTAGTAAGCTTGATCCAAACAAAAGCGTTATAAGAGAACTTGCTTTAATAAAAGTTAATACCCCTGACTCTAAAGCTAAAAGCGATGTTATAAATTATGCAAATATATTTAGAAGTAGAATAGTTGATGTTTCTGAAGATTCTTTGACTATTGAAATAACCGGTTCTTCTGATAAAATAAATGCTTTCATCGAACTTATGAGAATTTATGGTATTAAAGAGCTTGCTAGGACCGGTGCAGTAGCTATGTCAAGAAACTTTAAATCTTTTAAAATTGAAGAATAAAGTGATAAAATATGGTTAGAGTTTTTTATGATAAAGATATATCTTTAGATTCAATAAAAGATAAAACTATAGCTATTATAGGTTATGGAAATCAAGGAAGGAATCAAGCATTAAATCTTAGAGACTCTGGTATAGATATTATTATTGGTGTTAGAAAAGGTGAATCTTGGAAACTAGCTTTAAATGAAAAATTTAAAGTTTATTCTATAGATGAAGCTTCCAAAATTGGAGATATAATACACATTCTAATACCTGATACAGCTCAACCTGAAGTATATAATAAATATATAGCTCCAAACTTATCAGAGAACAAAATACTTTGTTTTAGCCATGGTTTTAATATACATTTCAAACAAATAGTTCCACCATCAAATATAGATGTCATTATGGTAGCCCCTAAGGGTCCCGGGTATCTTCTAAGACAAATGTATCTTAAAGGGTTTGGAGTACCAGCACTTATAGCTATTCATCAAAACTATACTGGTAAAGCTAAAAATATTGCTTTAGCTATGGCTAAAGCTTTAGGATGTGCTAAAGCAGGTGTTATAGAAACTACTTTTAAAGATGAAACTGAAAGTGATTTAATAGGTGAACAATGCGTTTTAGTAGGAGGATTGATAGAACTTATTAAAAATGGTTTTGAAGTTTTAATTGAATTAGGTTATCCGCCTGAACTTGCATATTTTGAAGCATGCAATGAAGCTAAATTAATAATGGATTTAATATATGAGAAAGGATTAACAGGTATGCTTCAAGCTGTTTCAGATACTGCTAAACATGGCGGCTTAACTAGAGGTCCTAGAGTTATAGATAAAAGAGTTAAAGAAAATATGCGTAAAATTGCTAAAGAAGTTATAAATGGAAAATATGCTAAAGAATGGATTATAGAAGATAAGACTGGTAGAAAAAATCTTGAAAGACTCCTTAATGAAATTAAAAAACATCCACTTGAATTAATAGGTAAGAAAATACGCAAAATGGCTGGTATAGAAAAATAAAACAATTTTTTATGGGCCTGCTGGGATTTGAACCCAGGACCTTTCCCGCAATTGTTTCGGTTATCAGCCTCGTCCCTTTTTAGTCGAACGCTCCACCATGCTGAGCTACAGGCCCAATTTATCACCTATATAAATAAAAATTAGAGTAAAGCTTATTTATAATTTTATATTTTCTTAAAAAATAAAAATAGTTTAAAATAAATTTTCTCTCTATAATTTAAACCTGAAAATTTTAAAATAATATTAATATTTTTTGATATTTTATCCATATTTGGTTTATAAGCTTTTTATAGTGGAAAATAGCTTTTAATATTGCTTATTTTTTAATTTTTAAAGAAAAAAGTTTATAAATAAGATAGTAAATATAAACTATGCTTAGCTACAGTCGACGGCGGATCGTCTCGATAGGGGAGTTTTCCTCCCCAAAATGAAAAGACGTCCTCCTACTGTAGCTAAATAATGAGGATTTGAGCGAATAAAGAAGCTCAAATCTGATGTGGGTAAGCTTCTGATTATCATAAAAAAGTTTCGGCTTTGCGGCCAATAAAAGACTCCGGTTGATCCTGCCGGACCCCACTGCTATCGGGGTGGGACTAAGCCATGCAAGTCTATGCTCACCCTCGTGGGCATGGCGTACGGCTCAGTAACACGTAGCTAACCTGCCCTAGAGAGGGGGATATCCTCGGGAAACTGAGGGTAAACCCCCATAGGTAACGAGTTCTGGAATGACTCGTTACCGAAAGTAGGCTAGGAGAATGGTCCTAGCCTAGCTCTAGGATGGGGCTGCGGCCGATCAGGTAGTTGGTGAGGTAACGGCTCACCAAGCCTGTGACCGGTGCGGGCCGTGAGAGCGGGAGCCCGGAGATGGACTCTGAGACAAGAGTCCAGGCCCTACGGGGCGCAGCAGGCGCGAAAACTCCCCAATGCCCGAAAGGGTGAGGGGGTCACCTCGAGTGCCACCCTCGTGGTGGCTTTTGCTGGGTCTAAAAAGCCCAGCGAATAAGGGGAGGGCAAGACGGGTGTCAGCCGCCGCGGTAATACCCGCTCCCCGAGTGGTGGGGACTATTACTGGGCTTAAAGCACCCGTAGCCGGCCGGATGTGTCTCTCGTTAAATCCACGGGCCTAACCCGTGGGCTGCGGGAGATACTATCCGGCTTGGGGGTGGGAGAGGGCGGCAGTATTCCCAGGGTAGGGGTAAAATCCACTGATCCTGGGAGGACCACCGGTGGCGAAGGCGGCCGCCCAGAACACGCCCGACGGTGAGGGACGAAAGCTGGGGGAGCAAACGGGATTAGATACCCCGGTAGTCCCAGCTGTAAACGATGCGGGCTAGGTGTCGGGTGGGCTACGGGCTCACCCGGTGCCGAAGGGAAACCATTAAGCCCGCCGCCTGGGGAGTACGGCCGCAAGGCTGAAACTTAAAGGAATTGGCGGGGGAGCACCACAAGGGGTGGATGTTGCGGCTTAATTGGAGTCAACGCCGGAAACCTTACCAGGGGAGACAGCAGGATGAAGGCCAGGTTAAAGGCCTTGCCAGACAAGCTGAGAGGAGGTGCATGGCCGTCGCCAGTGCGTGCCGTGAGGCGTCCTGTTAATTCAGGCAACGGACGAGACCCCCACCCCTAGTTGCTACCAGATACGAAAGTATCTGGGCACTCTAGGGGGACTGCCGCCGAAAGGCGGAGGAAGGAGGGGGCCACGGCAGGTCAGTATGCCCCGAATCCCCTGGGCCGCACGCGACATTCAATGGTAGGGACAGTGGGTTCCGACCCCGAAAGGGGAAGGCAATCCCTAAACCCTACCTAGGTTGGGATCGAGGGTTGCAACTCGCCCTCGTGAACGTGGAATCCCTAGTAACCGCGCGTTACCATCGCGCGGTGAATACGTCCCCGCTCCTTGCACACACTGCCCGTCGCTGCATCCGAGCTATGTCTAGATGAGGCGTAGTCTTGTTGGCTACGTCGAGTCTAGACATGGTGAGGAGGCAGAAGTCGTAACAAGGTGGCCGTACGGGAACGTGCGGCCGGATCACCTCCTA
>CAZHGP010000047.1:7194-8681 GCA_964532175.1 uncultured Nitrososphaeria archaeon | reverse complement strand
ATGATTATTTTGATGATTTAACAATTTTATTAAAAGAGAAAGGATTAAAAACTAAAATTACTGACATAAAAGAAATTGATGAGGGAGCTATTGTTACATTTAAAATTATTTAATTTTTTAGTTAATAATACTTCTTGCTCTTTCTATTGATTTAATCATATAAGATTCATGCTTATTTAATTTTCTTATTTTTTCAAGAAATTTTTCAACTTCATCTTTAATTTGTTCTATCTGACGATTTTTTTCTTCATCATTCATTGGCTTTTCAGCTTGAAGTTTTTGTTCACCTTCCATAAAACCCTCAGGAAAATACCAATCTTTAAACCAAGTAAAACCTAATTTAAATAATTTATAACCTAAACGAGTTATTGATGGAGGAATTCCTGCTTCAAGCTGTTTTCTAGTTTCCTCATCTCCATAATATTCAATGAAAATTTTTCCTCCTTTATTAAGAAATTTAGAGAAAAATGATAATAATTTATATTCAAAAATAGAGTCAAAATAATTAATTATTCTTCCCCCTAAATCTATTTTAGTATTTATGCCAAAGAATTCTATCCAAGGTTTATAATATGGTTTTCTACCATGAAATATTTTAATGTATAAAAGATGTTTCTCTAATTTTTCTCTTTTTATGTATATGTCTAAGTTTTCTTCTTCTAAAAATCTACCTTTTGAAATTCTTTTTGCATAAATTATAAAATTGTTTATTTTAATTCCTTTAATTATTTTCTTAATTGCTTCTTCCAACATTTTAATTTATTGTAGTTTTACTTTAAAAATATTAATAAATTACCCACATTATAAATATTTTGATAGTAAACAAAATATGAATTAATAATGAAAGAATTAATAGAAGCTATCAATAAATTAAAAAATAGTAAAGTAAAAGAAATAGTAGATGTTCGGATTAAAGAATTCAAAGATATTGGTAATAAATCAAATATTGAAATTTTTAAAGAGCTTTGTTTTTGTATTTTAACAGCAAATTTTAATGCTGAAAAAAGTATAAAAATTCAGAAAGAAATAGGAAATGGATTTTTAACTCTTCCAGAGTCCGTATTAGCAAAAAAATTAAAAGATTATGGTCATCGATATTATAATACTAGAGCAAAATACATTGTAGAGGCAAGAAAATATATGAATTCATTAAAAGAAATTATCAATTCTTTTAATAATGAAAATAATTTAAGAGAGTGGTTAGTTAAAAATATAAAAGGATTAGGATATAAAGAAGCAAGTCATTTTCTTAGGAATATAGGTTATACGAATTTTTCTATTTTAGATTTTCATATCATTAATATACTAGTAAAATATGGCTTAATTAAAAAACCAAAAACATTAACAAAGAAAAAATATTTAGAAATTGAAGAAATATTAAAAAAAGTTGCAAAGGAATTAAATATTAATTTAGCAGAATTAGATTTGTATTTATGGTATATGGAAACTGGAAAAATACTAAAATAACTCTTAGCACATTATACTTT
>CAZHGP010000047.1:0-7094 GCA_964532175.1 uncultured Nitrososphaeria archaeon | reverse complement strand
ATCTTTTTATAAATAATAATGTTACTATTATTGCAAATACTATTAATATTAATAATAAGATCCATTGAATATTCATCCATTCTAGAATTGAATAAGTTTGAGTTATTGTAATATACTTTGTAAAAGTAAGAATATTTGTTTTAGTGGTATATGCTGTTAAAGTTAGTGTCTCATTTTTAGTAATTGTAATATAGTAAGTTGATTCTATAGGAGTTTGAGTTGTCTTAATAGTTTCAGTTATGATAGTTTGTATAAGAGTTTCAATTTTATTCATTAATATATTTTCACCTGTAACCCCTATATATACATCCACTATTTTTCCTTTAGAATCAATTAAAATTAAAGTTGGAATAGCTTGTATATTATATTTTTTAGTTACTTGTCCATCTTCATCTATAACTACAATCCACTCAATATTATTTTCATTTACAAATTTTTTAACTTTTTCAGTATCTTCATAAAGATCTATTGAAATAAGTATAAAGTCTTTCTCTTTATATTCATCATAAATTCTTTTTAAATATTGCATTTCTATTCTACATGGTCCACACCATGTAGCAAAAAAATCTAAAAGTACTATTTTGCCTCTAAAATTTTTAAGAGAAATTTCTTCATTATTTATAGATTTTAATATAAATAATGGTGCTTCTTCTCCAATTAGTTCTTTTTGTCCAAAAACACTATTAAAAAATATTGATATGAAAAATAATATGCAAAATATTTTAAATAGTATAAAAAATGTCTTATTCATTATTTTATTAAATATAATAACTATTTATAACTTTTTCTATTTTAAATTTCTAAGTTTATATATTGATTAGTTTTTTAAATAAAAATGATTTTAAGGTGAAAAAAATGAAGTTAATAATTTTTGGTCCACCAGGATCTGGAAAAGGAACATATTCTATGCGTTTAAAGGAAAAAATTGGAGTAGAAAAAATTTCTACTGGAGATATTTTTAGAGAAGCTGTAAAATCTGGAAGTGAGCTTGGAAAAGAAATAGAGAAATATTTAAAAGCTGGACAATTAGTTCCAGATAAAATAGTCAATAAAATTGTAAAAGATAGAATAAAAAATTTAGAAAATTTTATTTTAGATGGTTATCCTAGAACTGTTAATCAAGCAAAAGCTTTAGACAGAATGGTAAAAATTGATGCAATAATAAATATTATTGCTCCAAAAGAAATAATAATAGAAAAAATTTCAGGAAGAAGAATTTGCTCAAATCCTAAATGTGATGGTAACTATAATATTGCTGATATACATAAAACAATAGATGGAATAGAATATATTTTGCCTCCTTTACTTCCAAAAGAAAATATGAAGTGTGACAAATGTGGTAGTCCTTTAATTCAAAGAGAAGATGATAAACCTGAAGTTATTGAGAAAAGGTTAGATGTTTATGAACAACAATCTAAACCAGTTTTACAATATTATAAAAGGAAGAGAAAAAATAAAATACCATTTATTGAAGTTTATATGAATAGACCACCAGAAATAGTAGTAGAAAGAATAATAACTAGTTTAAAAGAAATAAAAATAATAAAATAAATTTATATTTAGTAAAAATCTAAATTTTTTTAAAAAAAAGAAAAGGAAGTAAAAAAATATTCTATACATATTATTCTATATTATACGTTTCTCCTATTACTTCATTTTCTGGATCTTTTGTTGGGAGTTTTCCTTTCCATTGCTTATAAGCATATCCTCTATCTGAATCTAAATTCCAATTTGTAGCTATTAATGGATCTTTTGAATTTGATATTATCCATACAGACAAATCTATAGCATTCCCTATATTTTTCCATTCTTCAATATTTGCTGCTACTGCACGTGTTGCAAGATACAATTTTCGAGTTTCTTCTGGAGTTGCAGCTTTCGCGTACATATCTAAAATTTTCAAGTTTAAAGGTAATTCTTCTATAAAGCTTTTAGGAGTAGAAGTTTCATTATATAAAGATGGTATTGTGAGAGGTTTTTCAGATCCTTTAGAAGGACATTGAAGACAATTTTGTAAGCATGAATGTATTTGTGGATAAGGATTTTTAGGAAATTCGCAATGGTATGGATGAACCAAATATAATCCTCCAGTTGAATCCAATGTTTCTAATGGAGGATAAGTAAGAGCACTAAATGCAAGTGCTTCTCTAAGGCTAATAAGTATATTGTATAGAAGCAATTGTATTCCATAAAGTATTGCCATTAATATTGAAACTGGAATAGCTGTTAAAGCTGTGAGAATAAAATCAAGCAAATCAATTAATGTTTCAAAAGTCCATTTAAGCAGATCGCCTAACCATTCCAAATAGTCTTCAATTGCATCAACTATTTTTTCCCAACAATCTCTCGATCCTTCTGTAAGACCTAATAATAAAGCTTCCCAACAAATATCTACATCTTTATTTGGAGGTGGTGGAGGGGGTTTAAATCCTTCTAAAGCATCTTGTAATATTTCCATCACATTTGAAAATGGTTCCTTAGGTTTCTCAATCCTTACTTCCATTAATTCTGTGACTCTCTTAAATAATTTGTACGTTTCCTTTATTTGTTCTTTTGTCAGAAAGCCTCCACTTAATAATTGTGGGTGTTTCTTATCAGAATATGTTTTAATAAATGCATTATATATAAGGTCTATAACATCATCTGGAAGATTTTCTGGAAGATTCATTTTTTCTAAAAGTTCTAAACTTACATCTCCATGATAATATTCTCTAAAAACCCATGCATCTATAAAGTATTCTACTAAGCTATGTCTTTGAACGTGCGTTCTATAAGGTCCTCCAACTATTTGATTTACATATCCATGACCTATTAAATCTGTTGCTATATGTGTTGCATATCCATATGCATAAGCTTTTTGTGCTTCAGTTCTAGCATTTTCAATTAAATTCTTTAGGAAAAGTCCTGTGTATCTATAGTGAAGCATATCAAACCAATACCATTTTGTTTCATCTTTCCCATCTTGTAGAGGGGGTTTAAACATATCAAATATTTTATGAGTTGCTGTAGGAATATCTGCCATACTTCCTATAAGATCATCAATACCTAAAAGTGCTGCTAAAGCACCTTGGCTTATAACTTTCTTAAATAAATCAGCTGTTTCTCTACATTCATTAATCAATGCTTCAATCATTTCAACAGTATGAGGTAAAACTTTTTCTATAGCTCCTTCTACAGCTTCTCCCATTTCTTCTATAACTTTTACTATTTTTCCTATAGTATCATTATATATACCAACTATATAATCCCATGCATCAAATATATCTTTAAGCACTTTACATAATTCATAATCTGTAGCCCAGAAGAATAGATCTGGTCCTATAGCTCCAACAACAGCTATATCCCTCCTATTTTTAAGAGCTGCAGCATCCGCAAATTGACTTTTCAGCAATTTTTCAGTAGTTTTATCCATTACTAACATATGAGTTGCATACTTAGGCATTCATATCACTTTCCAATATAAGCATAATGTCTACGCGTATCTTCATTTCGAAGAATATCTTCAGTAAGAGTAAAGCCACATGGGTCAAGTATTGGATCGTAAATGGTTAAAACTACTCCTAAGAAAGTATCAGATAATTCAAGTTCACTAGGTATTTCAAATATTATTTTTCTAGAAGACCAAGCAGGAAGATAAAAAACTTCTCTTGGTCGAAACATTTTATCTGGAGTTAGAATCCATGGAAAAGGTACAGTTCTTTCTCCTGGTCTTAATAAAAGCTTATAAATATCTAAAACTGCTGTTGCACCTCCATTACCCCTATTAACAACTGGAATTATAAAACCATGTACTTTTGTACCATCAGGTTTTGTCTCTCTATAATCTCCAGCTCTACTAGGATCAAATTCTAAGAAAGGCCTTCTAGCTGTTTCTGGAAAACGAGGAATTAATGCTCCAACTCTTGTTGGAATAGTCATAGTTCTAGTTGTAGCAGTTGTAGTTGCTGTTGGTGAAGCTGTTATAGTTGAAGTTGATATTGATGTAGTAGTTGGTGTAGTAAGTGAAGTAGCAGGCATGGTAGTTTCAGTAGGTGTAGTTACTTTTTCAGTAATCGTTTTTGTGACAGTTTCTATAGGTTTCTTCTTTAATATTTTTTCTACTTCAGGATAGAAAAAATATAAAAGTAAAGCAGCTGCTCCTGCTCCCAAAGCTATTTTTAAAAATTTTCTTCTTCCACTTCTTTTTCCTTCATTCTGATTTTCTTTTTTATTCAAAATTTTTCCTCTTTTTTAAGAAATATTATTTTTTCATGCTATTTAAACTTTCTTCATTTGAAGATATTATTTAAGTTAAAGAATAATGTTTGTTTTTTATTATCATTTTATTTTAATTTATTGCAAATCTTAATATTTTCTAAAATATCTTAAATTTAAATTAATTTTTTCTTTCTCTAAATCTAATACAAAGCTTAGATACATTTATTATTATTGAAGTTATGATTAAACATAAAGTTAAATAATCTATGAAGAATGCTTTTGGATCTATTCTAAATGTTAAAAGTAATGGATAATACCTTATTCCTAGGAAGAAATATCCAGAGATATATAAAAAAGATGCTAAAGATAAAAACATTTCTATTTTCTTATTTGTTTTATTAATAAGAGTTGTATAAGACAATACTAGTAATATTGGAATGAGTACTGTCAAATTAAATATAGCATAAAGAGGTGACATAGTTACATGAAATATAGCTACTTCCCATGTAATCCTAATTAATGTATAAAATGTTAAAAAGAGTGCTGATATTATTCTTGATTCTTGCATAATTATTTCCCCTCTTTATATTTTAGAAAAAGTAAAAAATATTTCTTTTAATAATTAATATCATAAATCATTATTTAAGTCTTAAAAAATTTAAATATCTTTAATTTAATTCATTTTTATGGATTTTTTGATTATTTTCTTTACTCCATTCTTTCTTGGTATATTATCTTTCCTTTCTCCATGTAGTTTTCCTCTTGTACCAGGCTATATAGGTTTTCTATTAAGAAAGAAGGGGGGATTTTTAAATAAAATTATTTTAAGTATTTCTTTTACAATAGGAGTTCTTGTAACTATGCTTTTACTTGGAATAATTACTGCATTTTTTATACATTCTATAAGTTTTTTCTTACCAATATTAATGAATTTATTATCATTTATTTCCGGAATATTAATTTTTTTATTTGGAATAATCTTATTCTTTGAATTTAGGTTACCTAGTAAATTTTTTATTAAATTTTCTTTAATTACTGAAAATATTTTTTCTGGAGGATTTATCTATGGTTTACTTTATGGCCCATTAGTTTTTTCATGTAATTTTCCACTTGTTTTATCAATATTTTTATACTCTATAACTTTCATAGAATTTTTTAATAAGGTTTTAACTTTCATTTTTTATGGTATAGGTTTAAGTGTACCATTTATTTTGCTATCTCTCAGTAGCGAAGGGATTCGTAGAATTATAACTAAGAAATTAATTGTTAAACATTTTTTGATTCAGAAAATTAGTAGCTTGATACTTATAATTGTTGGATTATACATAATAATTTATAATATACTGATCTTTTATTAACTATTAATATGAATCATAAAGAGAGAGTTTTAGCTGCAATAAATTTAGAAGAACCTGATCGTATTCCAATTTCTCCATCAGGTTTTCATAAAATAGTTTTAGAAAAGCTATTTATGTATTTTAATGTAAACGATACGATTGAACTTTATAAGAAATTAGATTTGGATGCTATCATTGTATCAATAGCTGATGGAATGATAACTTATCCTAAAAATTTTATTCCAAAGGAACTCCCAAATGGATCATTAATTAATGAGTGGAATGTAAGGTACATTGTTCCACCAGATAGAGATCATATTTTTATAGAGCATCCAATAAAAAACTGGGAGGATCTTGATAAATATTCTTTTCCTGACCCTTACAATTATTATAGATTTATTGAAATAGAAGAAATAGTAAATAAATATAGTGAAGAATATGCTATAGTTGCTTCTATAGATTTTGGTTTATTTGAAAAAGCATGCTTATTGCGTGGTATTTCACCTTTCCTTATGGATTTATATAAGAATCCAATTTTTGTTGAAAAAATTCTTAATAAATTAACAGAATTTGATAGTAAATTAATTGATGAATTATGTAAATATGATATTGATATATTTTTTGGTAGCGATGATTTAGGAACACAACATTCATTATTTTTCCCTCCTGAAATATTTAGAAAATTCTTTAAAGAAAGATGGAGAAAATTGCTTGAAATTCCAAGAAATAAAAGAATACCAATTATGTTTCATTCTGATGGAAATATTGAAAAAATAATTCCGGATCTTATAGATATAGGTGTAAATATTCTTAATCCAATTCAACCAAGAGCTTTAAATCCAAAAATTGTTAAAGAGAAATATGGCGAAAAAATTGCTCAATGGGGAACAATAGATATCCAATATACTCTTCCATTCGGAACAATTAATGATATAATGAATGAAGTATTAAATAGGATTAAAAATATAGGTTATGATGGTGGTTTAGTTCTTGCTCCATCGCATACAATTCTCCCAGATGTTCCAATTGAAAACTATCTAGCTTTTATTATTGCTGCAAAAAAATATGGCATTTATCCAATAAAAATATAGAGTAAAAAATTATTTTTCTTTAAAAAATATTATTGGAAACCATAGTGGCCAAAAAAGCATCCATGGAAAACAACCATAATAAATTACTTCGCTACCTATACTGAAAATAAATCCACATTTTTTACATCTTATCGTTCTATAACCTATTACTTCTAATTCTTTTGAAATACATTTTGGACAAGAAAGTTTTTCAATTTCTATTGGAATATAGTATGATGTTTTAAAACCTCTTGTTATAGATAATATAATTAATATAAAAAATAATATAAATGTTAAAAGGAACACTATAATTGTTATAATAAATATGATTGTTTCAATTTGCATTTTTCATTTTCATTTATTAAATAGTTAATCTCATTTATAAAATTTAATATTGTTTTTTAAAGAAAAATAAATATTTTTAAAATATCTCTATATACTAATAATACATCCAACTAGATATAAAAACGATTATATGGAATATTTTAAA
>CAZHGP010000046.1:0-9631 GCA_964532175.1 uncultured Nitrososphaeria archaeon | reverse complement strand
AAAATATAAAAACAAGTTTTTATTCTATACTTTGATAGTTATGAGTCGTAGAAAAAGAAAAGAAGCTCCTATACCCTCTTCAGCAGCAGGATTATTAAGATTTTTTGAAGAAGAAACAAAAGGGTTCAAAATACCTCCAATGGTAATAATAATTATTTCATTTATATTAATAGCAATAATTTTAATTCTCCAAAGAATTGCTCCGATATAAAAATTATTGTTTAATCATTTCTTGATATATTTCTTTGCCTTCACTATCTAAAATCATATTTCCTATAATTATTTTAGCTATAGTAGATTTTACATTAGTATAAATTTTTAGGAATTTTTTCTTTTTATCAAAGTCTAAAGTAAGAGCTATTCCCATAAACTTATTTGCAGAATTATAAAGATAGGATAGCAAACCTTTTTTAATATCACTTACTTTATTTTCAATTTCTGGTTTTCTTATTTGTTCTACCATTTTAGGTAAATTTGATAAATATTCTTCCATTGATTGTTCTTTATCTTTATCAATAAAAGATATTTTGATCCATGAAGATTGAATAGTTCTAATACATCCACCAAATAAATATTTTCCATAAGAAAATTCACGTATTCTTTTTCTAGCATCCATATTTCTTGCAAAAATATTTTTAGGAGAATTTATTTCTAAGAAATTTATCCCGGCTTTTCTTAATTCTTCTTTAAAGATATTGTTTGTATTTTCTAGAACAATAACACTATCTGGGGAACATATTTCTAAAATTTTTAATTTATACTTTATAGCATCTATTCCATTAATCCATCCATCAGAATCTATTACTAAAAAATCAAAACCATGATCTTTAATCTCTTTTAAAAGTTTAGAAATATTTGAAATGCATAAGTCGATACAATATGATGGGCTAGTGTATCCTATGGGATATGCATTAAAAACATTTAATCTAAAAACATCCAATGTAGGTTCGTTTACTTTAGAAACACTTATCATTGTAGGCGGTCCAATATTTGATTGACCAGGATCGATATCCATAAAAAATACTTTACTCTTATTTTTTAAACATCTATTTAATAATAAGCAACAAAAAGAAGTTTTTCCAGAGTCTACTCCGCCAAAAATAATTGTGCTTTTACTACTTTCAATTATTTTATCAGCTTTTTCTCTCCAATCATTTGGAATTAAATCTTCATTAAGAATAGAAAAATCTTCATTATTTTTAACTCTTATATCAACTAAGCTATCTTCTATTGCATAAAAAGGTATTGCCCTATATGGACGAATTATTATATTCTTCCTAATTGGAACAATGTAATCAAAAGCATTTAATGCACCATTTTTAAGTATAAGAGACGCAGGTCCTTTGATAAAGAGAGTTGAACCTTTATTAATGTTTAAATTTAAAACATTCATTTTTCTCACTTTTTCAAATTTTTATTAAAAATTTTTTAGCAATAGAAATAGCTGATCTTTCATCTTTAGAAATATACTTATTATTGCTATTAAAAATATTTTTATTAGAAAATTCTTCATTTATAGTAATCAATTTAACTTCTTTGCCGTATTTTTCATTTATTTCATTAATTATTTTACTACCTATTTTATACGCTCCTTTACCTATTAAAATAATCTTTTTACTATTAAAATGCATTTTAAAAAATGAATCTATTTCATTCAAAAGATTTTTAATATTATAAAAAAGCATGGTTTTTACTATTAAATTATCGCATATAAACGCTGCACCAATTCTATTTCCAGGATCAATAGCTATAACTACATTAGAATATTTTTCTTTTCCTAAAGCAATTTCATATGCTCTATCAACTATCTTTGAAGGAGAGTCAAAATCTTCATAAAATAAAACATTTTTTATAGAAGATTCTTTAAATTCATTTCTATAACCATATATTAAAACTCTTAAATAAGTTGGAAAATCATTTTCAGGAGTAAGAAAAATATATTTTAATCCTCTTTTCTTTAGTTCATTACATATCTTCTTGGCTATTTTAAGATCCTTAGTAGCTATTCCAATGAAAATATCAGAATTTTTCTTTAACAAATTGCTTACGTAAAACTTAATCAAAAGCTTTACTTAAATATTTTTCTATAAAAGAGATTAATAGAAAAATGTCTTTAAAAGTAGAGAGTGGGATAAAAAGTTTAGATGATGAAATAAATGGAGGATACCCTATAAAAAAATTAACATTGATATATGGTGAAGAGAAAAGCGGAAAAACAAGTTTAGCGCTTCAAGCAGCTATAAATAATTCTTTAAAAAATAGGAAAACTATATGGATAGATTGTGGAATGCATTTACATCCTGAGAGAATAAGTATAGCGTTAGAAAATAAGAATATTGAAAAAGATTTAATAATATTTTTAAGACCTAAGACTTTTGAAGAACAAACAAGAATAGTAGAAGAAATACCATTTTTAATGAATGAAAAAATAAAATTAATAATATTTGAAAATTATAATGAATTGCATAGAATAATTTTTGGAGACATAAAAAAAGATTTATCAATATTTAAGGATTTATCTTTTCAAGTAGCATATTTGAAAAGTATAGCTTTTAAATGGGAAGTACCATTAATAGTAACAGCACAAATACATAAAGTATTGATTGGAGAAGAAGCCATAGAAGAACCTGTTGCAGCAAGAATTTCGAAATATTGGGCAGATATAATAATAAAACTTCAAAATTTAGCAGGAAAAAATATTAAAAAAATGATAATAGAAAAAGGAGGGAAAAGTGAAAAAAAGGAAATATTTTTTAGAATAACCGAATATGGTATTGAAGAAGTATATGAAAATAAAGAATATCATAATAGCGATATTTCAATCAAAAATAAATAGTTAAAGTTTTTTTATGTTAACATTTTTTAAGAAATAATTATTTCTTTATTAATTTTTAGAGAAATTTTATTTAAAAAATTAACCGGAAATTTTATCTATAAATGCTAAACTAATGCCTATAAAAGAAAATAGAATGAATATAAAACTTGCTAAAAGCATATATTTCAAAGTTTTTTCTTCATGAAATTTAGTGAGCGCAAAATAATATAAAAGGACGCCAATAAAACCAAAGAAATAATAAGTTGAAATAGCTATAACTTCAGAATATGTTTGAAAACCTATACGTGGAAAAATAAGCTTTATATATCCTGAAGTTTGCCAAAAAGCAACAGTTTCTTGAAATAGAATAAACAAGATTCCGCTTGTAAGTAAAATAACTATGCTTACATAAGAATATTGAATAAAAAGTTGAATTATTTTAGATTTATAAATACTGTGAATAAAAGAATTAAATTTATTTAATAAATTTGAAAATTTTTTCTTTTCAATCTTTTTAAAAGAGCTAGAAATATGTTCTTTCTTAGTTTTAAAGGATTTATTCATACAAAACGCCCAATTAAATATAAAAATTTCTAAAATAAATATATTTAAAAAATTTATTAAAATATTTTTATTTAGTACAAAATCATATCGATGAGAGAACTACTAAACTTCTAATAACATCTGCACTATTTTCTATATAATCAGCTGCTGCTTCAATATTTTCAATTGCTTCTTTAATCATTGTCCATTGTTTAATAATTTTTATTTCATTTGCCCAATCTAATACTTTATTCATTAATTCAACTCTTTTATCATCTATTTCTTCTTCAATACGTTCAACTTTTTCACATAATTCTATTGCTTCACTAGGGCTATCTATAAGCTTATTTAATGCTTCTCCTAGAAATTTAGCTTCTTCATGAACTTTATCTACAATTTCTAACGTTCCATTTTTTATATCTAATGGAACTAATTTAGGATCTACATATGTAAGTTTTCTAGCCCCTGATTTGATATTTGCAGCAATATCGTCTACAGTCATAACCATTCTAATTATATCTTCTCTATCTATTGGGTGCAAGGGACCTTTAGATAATTCTTCTATTATACTTTCTTTAATATTATCAGCTTCTCTTTCTAAATCAAAAATATTTTTAAAAGAAATTTTTATTTTTTCTAAATCATCTATTTTAAAAGCTTCAATAAATTCTTTAAAATGAATAATCGTTTCAAAAACTTTATCAAAATGTTTTTTACAAAAGCTTAATATAGCTTTCTCCTTTTTTCTTCCAAACCATACACTAGCATGCCCATATTTGAACAACTTATCCACCAACAACTAGCTTCATATAATGCTATTTTATAAATATATTTTTCTATTTAAGAATTATCTTTTATAAAAAGAATACTTTTAAAATACCTAAAATAATTTTTCAGTGAATTTTGGTGACTTATAATGACTATTAATATTGAAACGCTTCTTCTTGGAGCAGGATTTGCGGCTTCTTTTTTCCTTGCATTCAATTTAGGAGCTAATGATGCAGCTACTCCAACTGATACGGCTGTTAACGCAGGTGCTTTAACAATAAAACAAGCAATAATATTATTTTCAATATTTACTTCATTGGGAGCTATTTTAGAAGGATTTAAAGTAATGAAAACTATAGGTAAAGGAGTTGTTTTAGGCGAAATAGATATTATAGGAGCATTTGCAATAGTTTTAGCAGCTAATATATGGATACTATTATGTTCATATGGAGGATATGAAATATCAGTAACACATTCAATTATAGGTTCTGTTGTAGGTTATGGATTAATAAAATATGGAGTAGGAGGTTTAAATTTATCAATTATTCAAAATATTATTATAAGTTGGTTAACTTCCCCTATTACAGCAATTATTATTGCTTTCCTTTTATATAGAGCATTATTAATAATTATGCGATATATTGAAATAGATGAAAGAATCTTTAAATGGTTACTTATAATTTCATTATGTTTTTCAGCATATTCTTTTGGAGTAAATGATATAGGAAATGCTACAGGAGCATACGTAACAATTGCTGAAAAAATAGGTAAAGTACCAGATTTACAAGCAATGTTTTTATTATCAATATTTGGAAGCATAGGAGTATTAACTGGAGGATTAATTCTTGGACCTAGAGTTATAGAAACGGTTGCTTATAAAATAACTAGATTAAACTTAGCAGCTGGATTTGCAGCAGAGCTATCTAATGCATTAGTAGTTTATTTATTTTCAATAATTCCATATATGTTAATTGGATATGGAATACCCATATCAACTTCTCTTGCATCTGTTGGAGCAATTATTGGAGCAGGATTAGCAAGGGGAGGAAGAAAATCATTAAATAAAATAACGATTTTACAATTATCATCGTTTTGGATATTAACTCTTCCAATGACAGCATTGATCTCTGCTAGCACATATTTTTTAATAATACAATTGTTAAAATAAAGTTTATTAAAATGCAAAAATAAATAAAATATTGAAAATGCTAGTAATAACATGTAAGAATTGCGGATATATACTTTATCAAGGATATGAACTAGTAGGGCCAAAAGAAATAATATTTAGAAATGGTGGAAAATGCCCAAAATGTGGAGAAAAAATAAATTCAAAACCGGAAAAAGTAAATATAATAGATCAATTAAAGAAAAAAAAGTAAGCCAGTATTTTTTAAATTAATTTTATAAAAAAAAGAAGATTGTTTATATTTCTTCTAAAAGACTTGTAAATATATCATGATGTTCTTCTTCATCTGATAATATGCTTCTAAATAATCTATGTGTAACTTCATCATCTTCTTTTTTAGCTACATCAATTATTTTTTTATATAATTGAATAGCTTCTTCCTCATCTTTTTTATCTCTTTCTATCATTTCTTTAAGATTTTCACCAACAAATATTGGAGTTGGTGTAGTTGTTGGAATTCCACCAAGATAAAAAAGCCTTTCAGCAATTGCTTCTGCATGCTTCATTTCAGTTATTGCTATCTTCTTTAATTCTTCTTGTACTGCAAAACCCTTCACGCCTCTCCATTGGACATGTTGCCACATGTATTGTATCGAAACTTGTAATTCTCTTGCTATCGCTTCATTTAATAATTTTAATAATTCTTCTGAAACTTTTTTATTCCCCATATTCTCACACTTATATATTTATGAGGGGAAATTTTTAAACTTTTCTTAAAATCATTTTTTTAAAATAAATATATCAATAATGAGAAAAATCGAAATTAGTTTAATGATGAATCTCATGCTTTCTTATCTTTAATAAATATTTTTTAGGATTACTCTTAAATTTTTCTTCACAATTTTTTGAACAAAAATAAATGATGTGCCCCTCATATTCAATTTTACTATAAGCAGTATTAGGTCTTACTTTCATTCCACAAACAGGGTCTATAAATATATGTTCTTTTTCAATAAATTCTGGTATTTTCGGTTCATATTTTCTTAAAGTTTGACTATTTAAAGCAACTATAATAGTACTTAAAGACATTATTAAAGCTCCAATTGCAGGACTTATAACTATGCCGAAATTGTATAAAATACCTGTTGCTAATGGTATTGTAATGATATTATATCCTGCTGCCCACCATAAATTTTGAACCATTTTTGAATATGTTTTTTGTGAAAGATCTATGATTTTTACAACATCTCTTGGATCATTCTTTACAAGAATTATATCTGCACTTTCAATTGCTACGTCTGTTCCAGCACCTATGGCAATACCAACATCTGCTGTAATAAGAGCTGGAGCATCATTAATACCATCTCCGACCATAGCAACTCTATAACCTTTTTCTTTTAAAGATTTAATTTTCTCTGCTTTTTCATTAGGCAAAACTTGAGCAAAATAATAATCAATATCAAGTTCTTTTGCAACCCATTTAGCAACTTCTTCAGCATCGCCTGTAAGCATGTAAACCTTTATCCCATTTTCCTTTATTTTCTTAATTGCTTCATAAGATTCTTTTCTTATTTTATCAGAAAGAGCAAAAGCACCAGCAAGTTTTCCATCAATAATAGTGAAAACAATAGTTTTACCTTGTTCCTGAAGATTTTTTATTCTTTTATCTTCTATTTCTATTTTAAAATCTTTTAAAAGATTTGGCCCCCCTATATAAACTTCTTTACCAAAAATTTTTCCATAAACACCTTTACCTGGTATTGCTTTAAATTCTTCAACTTGAGATATTTCTATACCTTTCTCTTTTGCATATTCTACAATGGATTTTGCTATTATATGTTCTGAATTAATTTCAATACTTGCAGAAAGTTTTAAAAATTCATCTTCTGGGATAAAAGAAACTATATCGCTAACACCAAAATTACCTAATGTTAATGTGCCAGTTTTATCAAAAACAATAGCATTTATATTTCTAATCATTTCAAAAGCTTTTCTATCTCTAATAAGAATACCGCTTTTTGCAGTTATAGAAGTTGATAAAGCAACAACAAGAGGTATTGCTAAACCTAAAGCATGTGGGCAAGCTATAACCATAACTGTAACAGATCTTTCAAGAGCAAAATCAATATTTCCTATAAAAAACCATACTAAATAAGTTATAATTCCTGTTACAAGAGCGATATAAAAAAGAAGAGCTGCTGCTTTATTTGCTAAATCTTGAGTTCTTGATTTGCTTTCTTGAGCTTGTTTAACTAGTTTTATCACTTGCGATATATATGTTTCATCTCCTATTTTCTCTATTTTTATTTTTAGCATACCTTCTTTATTTATAGCACCACCTACAACATTATCTCCCATCTTTTTATGAATTGGTTTTGATTCTCCAGTTAAAAGAGCTTCATTAACAAAAGATTCTCCTTCTATTACTATACCATCAGACGGTATTTTCTCACCTGGACGAACAAGAACGATATCTCCTTTCTTTAAATTTGAAATTGGAATATCAATAATTTCATTGTTTTTTAACAGATGAGCAAATGTAGGCATTATTTTAACAAGCTCTTCTAAAGTCCTTGAAGCGCCTATAACACTTTTTGCTTCTATCCAATGTCCAAGAAGCATTACATCGATAAGGGTTGCAAGTTCCCAAAAGAAATCTTTTCCAATTATAAAGAAAACTGTTCCAGCAGAATAAAAGAAAGCAAATGAAATAGCTGTACCTATAAGGGTCATCATTCCTGGTTGACGTTTTTTTAATTCTTGAAATAAACCATTTATAAAAGGTGATCCACCATAGATATATATAATCAAGGATAGAAAAAATAAAATGTATTTTTGAAAAGGTATAATCAAACTAAAGTTGAACCAATTTTGAATCATTTCAGATAAAATAAGAATAGGGAATGTAAGTATTATAGAAACTAAAAATCTTTTCTTGAATTCTTCTATATGGTGAGCATGATGTTGATGATTATGTGCCATTTTTATCACTATATTGCATTTTTAATATATTTAATTTCACGAATTTCATTATAACACTGTTATATAAAGTTTTATAAAATTCTTTTTTCTTTAAAAATTTTTTAAGGCTTTAATATAAATTTATTAATTACTTTTTTCAAACAATTTTAAATTTTTTATATTTGGTCAAGAATATCTTTAAATAAAAAATAGGAGTATTGAAATAAAATGAATATAGATATTGCTTCATTATTAACTGCTTTTACATTTATATTTTTAGCAGAATTAGGCGATAAAACGCAAATAGCTACGATTATGCTTTCTTCGAGGTCTTCTGCAATACCTGTTTTCAGCGGAGCTATGTTAGCTTTTTTATTAATAGATGGTTTAAGCGCCATTATAGGAGGAAAAATAATTAATTTTATTGATTGCAAATGGATTAATTTAATTTCAGGTTTAGTTTTTATATTTCTAGGATTTTTATCATTTATTTCTAAAAATGAAAAAATTAATTTTAAAAATCAAAAAATATCCTTTTTTAATACATTTTTTATAATCTCTCTTATGGAATTGGGTGATAAAACACAAATTACTTCAATTATTCTAGCAGCAGAACTTTGTTCTCCCATTATTGTATTTATAGGTATTATGCTTGCATTTTCAATCATAACTGGAATCGGTATAATTTTTGGAATGAAAATTTTAAAATTATTACCTAAAAAATACTTGAAAATATTAACCTCTATTTTATTTATACTATTCGGTTTTTTCTTTATTCATAATACAATAAAAATATTTTAATGCAAATGAATATAAAAGATTTAAATTAGAGAATTTTTATTTAAAAGAATGTGAATAAAATATGTTAGATAAAATTGAGATCCCAAATAGTTTTTTTCCTTATCTTTTACACCCATATAATTCTACATTAGTAACAACTATAGATAAAAACAATAAACCTAATATTATTGTAATAGCTTGGATTATCCCATTAAGTAGAAACCCACCATACTTAGCAATGGGTATTCATAAAAGTAGATATAGTTATAAATTAATTGCAGAAAGTAGAGAATTTGTTGTAAATATTCCATCATATGATTTAGCTAAGAAAGTAATATTTTGTGGAAGAAAAAGTGGTAGAGAAGTTGATAAATTTAAGGAAACAAAATTGACTCCAGAAAAAGCAAAAATGGTTTCTCCGCCAATAATAAAAGAATGCATAGCCCATATAGAATGTAAATTAGATAGAATAATTGAAGTCGGAGATCATGATTTATTCATAGGAAGAGTTTTAACATCATACGCTTCAAAAGAAGTTTTTAGTGAACACTATGATTTTAAGAAGTTTAAACCACTTCTACATGCTGGAGGAGATTTTTTCACAACAACTATAGATGAGATTGAGAAATATACTCCTT
>CAZHGP010000045.1:0-9775 GCA_964532175.1 uncultured Nitrososphaeria archaeon | reverse complement strand
ATGGTCCAGCTAAAACTCTTGTAAGATCAAGTATTCTAATACCTTTAAGAGGTGGTGTGATTTTTTCCATTATAATACACCCACATTTTTAATATTTAAGTTTTCAGGACTAAAATAAAAATATTGATTAAAAAATATAAATTCTATATTATAAAAAACATAAATTTTATATACAATTTATTATTAAATTAAATACGATGAAAAATGGGTGAAAAAGTAAATAGAAGGAATTATTTAAAATACGTTGGAGCAGGTGTTGCTGGATTAGCTGTTGGTGGAGCTTTAGGATATATAACAGCACCAGGAAAAATTGAAAAAATAACTGAAACGATAACTAAAACTGAAACTACGACAGCCGCTGCTGCTACTGTTACTCAAACAGTTACAAAAACTGAAACGATTGCAGGTCCTGGAGTAACTATTACAAAAACACTTGCACCACCGACTAAAGAAGTTCCAAAGGAACCACTTAAAATAGGAGTAATTACAATTTTAACAGGTGCTGGAGCAATGCTTTTTGATCCAGGATTAAAAGCATTACAAATGGAAGTTGAAAAAATAAATGCTCAAGGAGGAATACTTGGAAGGAAAATAGAACTTGTTGTTAGAGATTCCGGTGGAAAAGCAGATGTAAGTGTAGATTTCTTTAAAAGACTTGTAACAGAAGATAGAGTAGAATATATTATATCTGGATCAACTAGTGCTGAGGCGGTTGCTTTAGCTCCTGTTGCAGAAGAAATGAAGACTTTATTAATTATTGAGGAAGGGACAGCTACCAAACTTTTCGAAGAAGTAGATACAAAACCAAAATATGTATTTAGAGTAGCAAATTATGATGCATTAGATGCTATATGCCATGCATTATCAATACACAAAACATGGCCTGATGCTAAAAAATTTGCTGTAATAGGAGCAGATTATGTTTGGGGACATGATGAATGGGATATTCTAACAACAGTTTTAAAGAAGCTTATACCAGATTTTGAAATAGTAGCTGAGGGGTGGCCTAAATTATTCTCTACAGACTTTACTCCACATATTACTAAAGTTATGGCTGCTAAACCAGATGTTGTTGAATTAACTTTATGGGGAGGAGATTTAGTAACATGTATTAAGCAAGGAGTTGGATATGGCTTATTCAAACAGTGTAGAGTAAGTAGTGTCACTGGTGGAGAATACGTTTGGGGTGCAGGAAAGGATTGTCCTAATGGTATGTTAAATACTACAAGATATTATTTCAAATATCCGCCATGGAATAGATGGTCAATAAATAGAGAATTTAATGAAGAATTTCATAAAAGATATCCTGATGTACGTGGTGGATATCCAGGTTTCAATTGTAATTCAGCATACGTTGCAATACATGCATTAAAAATTGCTATTGAAAAAGCTTATTCAATAGCAGGTGGATGGCCTGAGACAGAAGATGTTATTTCAGCATTAGAAAACTTAATGGTACCATGTCCTGGAGGATATAGATACTTTAGAAAGGAAGATCATCAAAGCCTTGGATATGCAGTTTCTGGTTTAACGAAACAAGATCCTGAGCTTGGATATGCAGTTTTAGATCCAATATGGGTAATCACACCAGAAGAAGCAGCCCCTCCACCTGGAATGAAATGGAGAGACTTTGTAGCTTCTTGGTAGAGTGCATATAAATGTTAGACGTAATAACAACATACTTCCTTAATGGTATTTTTTTTGCTTCTATTCTTTTTTTAATAACTTCTGGATTAACTTTAATATTTAGTGTAGCTGGAATAGTTAATTTTGCTCATGGATGTTTATACATGATTGGAGCATATATAGCAGCAATATTAATTAAAGCTACTCCAAATCCAATGCTTTTACCATTCACTTTTATAATATCTGCATTATTAGTAGGGATAATAGGAGTAATAATTGAGAGAGGTTTAATTAAATGGATATATAAAAGGCCAGTGGATTATCAGCTTCTTCTATTATTTGGTGTTTCACTTATTCTACAAGATTTTACACGTATAATTTTTGGACCACAACCATTATCTTCTTCTGAACCATTTATATATAGTGGGACTATAGAAATTCTAGGAAGGCCATATCCATTGTATAATATTATAGTAATAATAGTATCTTTTATTATTGGAATTTCTTTATGGCTTTTCTTATATAAAACAAAACTTGGAAAATATATTAGAGCCTGTTCATTAGATAGGGAAATGAGCTCAGCATTAGGAATAAACACAAGTTATATTTTCCCAACAATATTTTTAATAGGAGCAACTTTAGGAGGATTAAGTGGAGCATTAATTCTTCCTCCAACAGTAGCAATGCTTGGAATGGATGCAGATGCTTTAATTGAAGCTTTCGTAGTCATAACTATTGGAGGGCTTGGAAGTATTAAAGGAGCATTAATAGGTTCGATAATAATTGGTATAATAAGAGCATTTGGAATAGTTTATATTCCAGAGATAGAGCTAGCTATAATCTACTTAGTAATGGCAGCTATATTAATTGTTCGTCCTAGAGGATTGTTTGGTAAAGAATACAGGGTGGCATAATATGAAACAAATTCCTAAAAATAAAATTAAGAAAATTTTTTTAATAATAAGTACTTCCATATTTTTAATTATTCCATTAATAGGATCACCATATTTGGACTTTTTAATTTCAATGGCATTAGTATATGCTATATGGGCTCTAGGATATAATTTTCTTTATGGATATACAGGTCTCCTTTCATTTGGTCATGCAGCATATTTTGGTATAGGAGCATATACTGTAGCATTTATTTTAACTAAATTTTCTATAAATTCATTTTTGATAGCTATTTTAGCAGCTATAGCAATAAGTACTTTATCAGGGATTTTAATAGGATATCTTTGTGTAAGATACACGGCTATATATTTTGCTCTTTTAACTCTTGCATTTGCACAATTCTTTTATGCATTATGTTTTAGATTTTATTATATAACTGGAGGAAGTGATGGAATGCATGTATCAACACCTTATTTATTCAATTTTAATCTTAGTGCAATAGAGAACCCAATTGGATATTATTACTTTACATTATTTTTCTTCTTTATAGCAGTTTATGTAGCATGGAGAATAATAAATTCTCCATTTGGGAAAATTCTACAAGCAATTAAAGAAAATACTATTAGAGTAGAATTTATAGGAGTATCAACAAGAAAATATAAATGGTATTCATTCATTTTATCAACTATGTATTCAGGATTAGCTGGAGCGCTATATGCTCCATTATTTGGACATGTTGTTCCAGATTTATTTATTATATCTGCGGAAGTATTATTTGCAACATTACTTGGGGGGACCACGTTTATTGGACCGATTTTAGGTTCAATAGTATTTATTTGTGCTAGAAGCTATATTAGTGCTTTCACAATTTATTGGCCTTTTATACTAGGCTCACTTATAGTAGCATTCACTCTTTTGTTTCCAAGTGGAATAGTTGGAACATTTGAGAGAAAATTAAGTCATATTTTAAAAAGTGAGGTAAGTTGAAATGATTCTTTATACTAAAAATCTTGTAAAACATTTTGGCGAAGTTAAAGCATTAGAAAATGTAAATTTATCATTAGAGAAGGGGACAGTAACTTCTATTGTAGGTCCAAATGGAGCAGGAAAAACAACTTTAATAAACGTTATTAGTGGTACTATTCCACCAGATAAAGGGAAAGTCTTTTTCATGGATAAAGATATAACAGCTCTTTTACCTTATAAAATAGCTAGAATGGGTATTGGAAGAAGTTTTCAAATTCCAGCTATTTATAATGGTTTAACAGTTTTAGATAATATTAGAGTAGCAATTATTTCCCGTTTAGGGAGAGCAAATAAAATTTTTCATAAAATAGATAAAGAAATAAATGAAAAAGCAAACGAGATTCTAGAAATTTTCGGTTTTTTAGAAAAGAAAAATTTATTAGCTCAAGATTTATCTCATGGAGATAGAAAACTTTTAGATGTAGCTATAGCATTTGCTCTAGACCCTAAATTAGTTTTATTGGATGAACCAACAAGTGGTGTAAGCACAAGTGAAAAGAACATTATTATGAATACCATACATAATGTTATAAAAGAGAAAGGAGTAACAGCATTGATAGTTGAACATGATATGGATATAGTATTTTCTTATTCAAATAAAATAATTGTAATGCATCAAGGAGAAATAATAGCTGAAGGAAAACCATCTCAAATAAAAGAGGATAAAAATGTTGAACGCATACTCTTAGGAGTTGAATAAAATTATGTTAAAAATAGATAATATAGAAGTAAATTTAGGTGGTGTAAACATACTAAGAAAAATTTCATTAGATGTTAAAGAAAAGGAAATAGTAATGCTTTTAGGTAGAAATGGAGCAGGAAAAACAACTACTATTAAAAGCATAATTGGAATAATTCCATTGAAAAAAGGAAAAATATTTTTTAATGGAAAAGATATAACAAATCTTCCACCTTATAAAAGAGCTAGAATGGGCATTGGATATGCTCCTGAAGATAGAAAAATATTCACAGATATGACAACTGAAGAAAATATTGAAGTAGCTTTATCTAATCCAACTAAGAAAAATGAAGTTATAAAAGAAATAGTTGAAATTTTTCCAATAATTGAAAAATTAATGAAAAGAAAGGGTGGATATCTTAGTGGTGGAGAACAAAAAATGCTTGCGATAGCTAGAGCTTTGGCACTTTCTCCTAAACTTCTATTACTAGATGAACCATTAGAAGGATTAGCACCAATCGTTACTAAACATTTTTATGAAAGTATTAAGAAAATAAGAGATAGAGGAATATCGATTTTAATCGCTGAATCAAATTTATTACATGCTTCAAAATTAGCTGATAGAATATTTGTTATAGAAAGAGGAGAAGTAATATTTGAAGGATGTCCAGAAGAAGTTTTAAAGAAAGAAGAAGTTTTAAAAGTTTTAAGAGGTTTTTAAAATGTTTTTAATTTTCTACTTAATAGAAAAAAATTAAAAAGTGATAAGTATGAATGAAATTGAACAATTAAAAGAAATACATCCATTATTTAAAATATATACTTTAAAAATGCCAAAGAAAATTATTTTTGGATTAAATGCTTTAGAAAAATTAATTGAAGAAGCAAAAAACATAGGTGGTAAAAAAGCATTATTAATAACAGATAAAAATTTAGAAAAAACAAATTTAGTAAAAAATGTTATACAATATTTAGAAAAAGCAGGATATAGCGTAGAAATTTTTAATGAAGTTGAGCCTGAGCCTAAATTATCTACATCTGAAGGAATAAGAAATGTTGTTGAAGGGAAAAATTTTGATTTAATAGTAGGATTTGGAGGAGGAAGCGTTCTTGATACTGCAAAAATTGCTTCAATACTTGCAACAAATCCTGGAAAAATTGAAGATTATCTTGGTTTTGATTTAGTAAAAAATCCAGGGCTACCAAAAATATTAATACCTACAACTGCTGGAACAGGAAGCGAAATAACGCGCGTATCAGTATTTACAAAAGGTAATACGAAAGTATCAGTATATAGTGATTATTTATTTGCTGATGTAGCAATAATTGATCCACTCGTAACAATTTCTTTACCACCTCATTTAACTGCTTCTACAGGTTTTGATGCATTAAGTCATGCAATAGAAGCATATATATCTCTTAGTGGAAATATTTTAACAGATACTATTTCATTAAAAGTTATAGAAATCATTTCAAAATATTTAAGAAAAGCATATTTTAATGGAAATGATATTGAAGCTAGATATCATATGTCTATTGCTGCTACAATGGCTGGAATATGCATCGCAAATGCTATGGTATGTTTAGGGCACGCAATAGGGTTAGTTTTAGGAACAAAATATCATTTATCGCATGGAGTATCATGTGCATTAGCTCTTCCATATACTATAGAGTATAATTCCATAGTTTTAGAAGAAAAAATTTTTAATATAGCAAAAGCTTTAGGTGAGAAAATCAATGATTCTTTAGAAGAAACTTCAATGAAAGTAGTAAATTCTATAAAGAAACTTATGAAAGATGTAGGATTACCAATAAGTTTAAAAGAAATTAAAGGAGCATCTATAGAAGATATCCCAGAATTAGCTCAAGAAACAATTAAGATTAAAAGATTGCTTATACATAATCCTCGCAAAGTAAGTTATGAAGATGCTATTAGAATATTTAATAAAATGTTTGAAGAATATTAAATTATGAAAAATTAAATAATAAAAATTCCTTATTAAAAATTATCTTTTTAATTTAAACTTAAGATTACGTGCTACAATCCCAGCTTCGGAAGCATTATTAGTAGAGAAAAATATTCTTAAATTTGTTACTTCGGTTTTAAAGCCACAGAATTTACATTTAAAATTTTTTTTAGCCACTATAACTTGAACATTATTACAAGATGGGCAAATAACAATTTTGTACTTCAATGATCTCAATAAAATATCCTAAAAACTTTTTAATTAACTTTCTACTAATGATACGATTCCTCCTGCTACTCCTAAAATACTCCCTATAAAAAAGCCCCCTCCAATAAGAAGGCCAATTAATGAAATAAACATTATTACAAAAGAAGCTAAAGTTTGATACTTTGATTTAATTATTAATATAATAGACATTACCATTAATGCAATTATTGTAAGTAAAACAAAAATCATATAGCTAGCATTTATAAGTAAAGTTTTATCGATAAATAAAGATCGAAATTCGATAAAAAATATTTGTAAAAAGAATAAAATTATTGAAAATGAAGTTAATATTAATGAATTTTTAGGATATTTTTTAATAGCTGGAGGAGCATATTCAACAATTTCAATATCCTTAGGATAATCTTCTGGACATAAAGTAAGATCTCCAAATTTTTTTGCACAATCTTTACATAATAGTTTATCACAAGCATCACATTTTGTTATAGCTTCTATTTTAGGATGGAAAAAACATACTTTTAAAGGAATTTTAGGAGGCTTTTCGAGAATCGATGCTTCAATTTCTTTTATCTTAGTTTCTTCAAAAATTTTTCTTAAAGGAGCATTACAATTAAAACAATAATTAATTACTTTTTTACAAGAATCGCATATTATACTATCTTTTGTGAGAGGAGCTCCACAATTAGGGCAAAAGGAAGTATTAATACCACATGAAGAACAAACAACCAATAAAATACACCAATCCTTTAATTTTCAAAATATATCTTAAATTCTAGCAATTTAAATTTTATGCTTTTCCTTTTATTTTAAAAATATTTTAAATTTCTAAAATCTATTTTAAATTAAAAATGAAGGTTATTGGAATAGATCTTGCAGGAACAGAAAATAGGCCTACAGGATTTTGTATAATGAATGATAAAATGAATGTAATAACAAAAATACTTTATAAAGATAGAGAAATTATTAAAAATATTATAGAAGAAAAGCCTAAAATTATTGCAATAGATGCGCCATTAAGTCTTCCAAAAGGTAGAAAATCATTAGAGCAAAAATCCAATATACATTTAAGAGAATGCGATAAAGAATTATTAAGAAATAAAATTAAATTTTTTCCAATCACTTTAGGACCTATGAGGAAACTTACTAAAAGAGGGATAAGATTAAAAAAAATATTAAATAAAAAAGGTTTTGAAGTAATAGAAGTATATCCAGGTGGAGCACAAGATTTATTAAAAATACCTAGAAAAAGTAAAAGCATAGAGGGGCTTAGGAAAGGATTAGAAATGCTTGGAATAAAAGGATTATCAGAAAACATGACAGACCATGAACTAGATGCTGTTACTTCAGCTTTTGTAGCAAAGCTTTATCTTGAAAAAAAATATATTGCTTATGGGGATAATGACGAAGGAGTTATAATAATGCCAAAATTATGAATTACCAATAAACTGTATCCGTTTTTTCACCTTTTAATACTGCTTCAGTTTCTTCAGGGTCTAATGTTTTCCTTACACCAATTTTATAATGCCAATCAAAGCAACAATATCTAATTAATTTTATTTTCTTACCTTTTATTTCTTCAGGAATAGATAATTCTGGTGTACGCTTAGAAAAATTCGTTAATTCTAATGTAAAAATACATTTTTCCCATTCATTACCTTCTTCATCTATTTTTTTCTCTCCAGTTTTATCTATAGACAAAACTATCCCTTGAAGTCTAGGCCTTTTATCTTCAATTACCATATCGATCACGATTTAAATTTAATTTATTTCAACTTAATAAGTTTTTTACCTTTTTCTTGAGGTATAATTTTGACTTCAGGATTTTCAAAATTTTTATTAAGCTCTTCACCCATAAAAAATTTATCTAAAAAAATTGCTAATGCAGCAACTTCAGAATGAGGTTGATTAGTTATAGCTATATTCCAATCTGCTAATTTATAAACTTCAAATGGAACTTTTTCAGAGCCTATTACAATAAGTAGATCCTCATCACATTTTCTAATTTCATCGATCTTATTTTGAATTGGAATGCCATACATTGTTAAATGAATTATTTTACCATTCCAATTTTTTAATATTTTCCTCCAATTTTCTTCATAATAAACTTCAAATTTTCCACCCCATTTCTTAACAACATTTTTTATAGATTCTATTATTCCATCATCTCTTTCGCCTGAGTATATTATTCCATTTGCTCCTAACGCTCTAGCTACAAGCCCGCAATGAGTACTTATTCTTTCATCTCTAAATTTTCTATGCCCAAGCCTTAAAACGAAGATTTTCATAACTATTTTTATAAAAAATAACTAAAATTTATAATTTTTTAAAATGTTAAAATAACATCTATTATTCCTTTCTTTTTTGCTATATTTAAAGAATATTTAAAGAATATTATCGAAAATAATAATAAAAATATAGTATATCCTAAGCTTATAATAAATTCATTCATTAAAGATTCCATTCTTAATCCTAATAAAGAATTTCTAAAAAGAGAGACCCAATAAGTTAAAGGAAGCATATAAGAAAACATTTGTAAAGGATACGGAAATTGTTCAGGCTTAAAAAGGATCCCACAAAATAAAAAGAACAAACCTGCTAAACCTTCCGATAAACTCCACATAGTTCTAGTTGTAAAGAAGCCAATAGAAGCGAGTATCATACTAAGAGATACTAAACCTATTAAACTAATTAAGAAATTTAGTATGAAAAATAAATAATCTATTTTTAGAAAATCTATTCTAACTCCTAAAAATGCTATTCCAACAAAAATTGTAATTAAAGAAGAAATTGCAGATGATAAAAGGAAAGCAAAAGATCCTCTACCAACATAATATATATAGAAATTTGATGGAGAAACATATACATATTTAATTATTTGATAATGCTCTCTATCATCATGTATCATCCATATAGAACCATAAATTGCTTGAGCGGCAAAAATAAAGAATGCATTTCCTAAAACCATATATGTTGCATAATTTGGATCACTATATCCAGATAATGCTCCAACAATATATACAAATATTATTATTAATAGACTTGATAAAGGTCTAATTAAAGAATATATTGCAAATAGAAAAGGATCTGTCCAATTACTTTCTATTTTAAATCCAAGCCAAAAAGCACATTTAAAAGTTTTTAAATTTCTTAATAGAGAAGGCATCATAAACTCCCAAAGTAAGTTATTAGTTACTATAATATTCTAAATTTTAGGAATTATTTATATTTTTATAAAAAGATTAAGTAAATAAATAATTATGTTAATTTGTTCTCCTTAAATGTGTTACTTATATAGATGGTATAGGATTATGCTAAGCTCTCAATTATTAATTTACAAAATTCTGGTAAATCATCTGGTACT
>CAZHGP010000044.1:0-9843 GCA_964532175.1 uncultured Nitrososphaeria archaeon | reverse complement strand
TTGCTTTAATTTTTATTGAAATTTTTACAAAAGGCACAACTGTATGATTCTAAATATTTTTCATAGATCTAATTTCTTGTTCAAGCTTTTTTGCGAATTCTCTATTAGTAAAGGCTTTTAATCTTTTAATAGTTGTATCATAAGGATCTATTACTTCTTCTTCTAAAGTTTTATTATAATTTGCTTCAGGGTCTACTTCATCTAGCATTTGAATTAGAAGCTTCCTTTCTTCTTTTGGCATTACTCTTTGATCTGTCATCGCTGCAGCTCTAGCATCAATTCCTTCGTCTAAAAGATATTTTAATGCTTTAAATGGAAGCTCATAATATTTCCCTATTGCACCTGTTCTCATAGTAAAACCTTCTGGTGTAGCTGCTTTAAAAGAAACTCTAACATAAAGTTTATCTTTAAATTCAGCAAGTTTTTTTACATAATCTTTATCAGAGCCTAATATTATTCCATTTGTTTCTAATATAAAAAGGGGATATTTTGATTCTTTAACAAAATTAAGAACTGCTAATAAATGTTCTTTACCTATAGTTGGCTCACATCCTGATAAACGAAGCTTATTTACTTTTGGAATTATTTTTCTCCAATAAGGAGAATAAACAATCCCCTCCTCAGCTGCTTTAAAAAGCCTTAAAGCAACTTCTTTTGGAGAATAGAACTTCCCTAATTTATCTGGAAAATCTCTTGACCAATCTGACCAACAATAAATACAACGTAAACAACAACCTACAGCATAACCAGTAGCAATACCTCTATATACTGGTACAGAATAAAAATTTGTATATTTTCTTTCAATACCTTCAGGACCTTTTCTAGTTACTATTTCTTCAGTAATTCTAGCTAATTCTAGAGGATCAAAAGGTTTAAAATCTGGGGTTAAAAATCTTTGATAATCTTTCATTTAAATTTTCACAATTTCTATTTTATTTAAATCAACTATTCCTAATCCAACTTCGTGGGCTAATTTTAAATGCTTAATATTAAGAGGATTTTTACCAAGATAAATTGCTCCAATAGCATCTGCAGCAACCAAATCATTTGAAAAAATCATTATATTAAGCTCTTTTGGTATTGCTCCAAGCTCTCCTCCAATTCCAGCTATTCTACCATCTATTATAGCTAATTTAGGTTTAAGGTAAAGATTAATATCGACTATGCTTTCATTAAGTTTTTTATGAAATCTTCCTTTTTTAGCTATTATTGCTTTTTCTCCTAAAGTTGCACCAAGCATATTTTTTAAAGATAATGTTACTCCAGTTATTGAATGCTCTTTTAAAATTGGGACAGATACTATAAAAGAATTCTTGAGAGTTAATGGAAATTCAAATTTTTTAAGAAAAAGTGCATTTGGTTTTTCTAAAATTTCAAAATTGTCATTATTAAGATCAATTAATTTTACTCCATATTTTTTAGAAATTTCGAAATATCCTAATTTTTTATAAGCTTGAAAAGTATCAGACCAACCAGAACCTTCAGCAATAATAACTTCATAACCATTTTCAGTATAATATTTTGTTAAAGCTTCTATCGTTTCACATGGTGTCGTTGTTGGAGGAGGTTTATCTATTATTAAATTTGGTTTTATAATAATTTTCTTTTCATACGGTTTTTCGAAAAATTCTAATCCTTTTTTTATCATTTGAAAAGGATCTTTTCCCTCAATAACTATAACTTTTGATACCATTTTTTTCCTACAATTTTTATTTAAAATAAATTAAACTTTTTAAAATACTTTTTATTATGATTTTATTAAACTATTTTTAATTAATAACTTGAGGTTTCAAAATGAAATGGGATAGTGGAGAAGATAAAAGATTAACAATAATGCGTACATTAGATAGAGACTTTAAATATATAATTGAAAAAATTCCAAATATTAATACTATAAATGAGATTAAAAATCTTTATTTTAAATTTATAGAATCTGAACCTATTGATAATATTGAATATGGCTCAGCTCTTCTTCCTGAAGAAAAAATTCCAATGAAAAATTTAAATGAATTCTCAAAAGAAGATTTTAATATTCATTCAAATAAACCACTATCGATTTTAATCGAGAAAGGATTTAGTATAGCAGCTTTGGATTCAAGTGTTTTTGACTCTGGGCCGCATCTTTTTATAGACATTATTCTTGTTAATGTTGGATATTGGTATGCATGCTATGGATTAAACAATGGAGGAGATGGTTCTTATTGTAAAATATATCCTGGCTTTTTAACAAATACTGAAAAGAAAGTTGTAATAAAACAAACAGAGAAAGAAGCATTATCAAAAATTTCTAGTAATATAAATTCAAGTAATAAAAAATTCTTATTTCTTGATGAATCATTAAATTTAGCATATACTCTTAATTTTGATAAAGAATCTAGAATTAATCTTGTAAAAGCTTTAGAAAATAATATTGAAGAAGCTATTAAAGCGAATATTATTCCTATAGGAATATTTTATACTCGTGTTTCAGATATATTAAGAGGTATGTCTGCAATTATGAATAAAGACTTACAAATTTATGGACATATACCTGACAGATTATTAATAGATAATATAATTGAAATAGGGGCTAGAACTCCTTGTTTTAAAGTTTATTCTAAGCCTTTATTAGACTCAAATATTAAATTACTTGCGTTCTATTTAAAAATAGATAATGGGAATATTTTAAGGATTGAATTTCCTGAAAAATTTAAGAATTTTATTGATGATATTCATTTAGCAGTTTTAGCTCAATCAATTTTAGGCGAAGGTTATCCTCTTGCTCTTCAAAGAGCTCATGAATTAGCTATTTTAACTAAAGATGATAGAAAAATTATTGAATTGGAAATTGCTCGAAAACTTAAAATTCCAATAATTGAGAAAACTCTTTCAAGAAAGGAGGTATCTAAAAGATGGCCAATAGCATAGCATGGCATGCACTTTTATCATCAAATGATAAAGCTATAGGTGAAGTTGCTAATGTTAAAGGCGGAGTTTTCGATATTTATATTTATCCTGAATTTTATCCAAATATTAATGTTGGTAATATAATAGTTATAAATTCTGAAAAATTTAAACTTTTAGGGATAGTATTGAAACTTATGCATGAAACAAGATTAGGCTCTTTTATACCATTGCGTAAATCTAGGAATGAAATAAATCAAACTTATCCTGATCTTGAGAGGTATCACTCTTTCGTATCAACTATAGTTTATACAAGTCATTTAAATTTAACATCAGAAAAACCCGAAATATTTCATAGAAGAGCTGGTATGCCTAAATTGCATGATCTTGCATTTATAGTAAAAGAAAATGATCTTCTTGATACATTCTTTAAACCTAATGGATTATGGGATTTTAGTTTTCTAAAATATTATATTAAAGAAGGAGCTTCCATAATTGAAGTTAATGATTTACTTTATTATCATAAAGATTATATTAAATCAAAAATAAATCAAGATAAGAAAAATTTCTACAAAGCTTTCATAAAAGCTCTAATAGAAGCTGAAGTAGAAGATATAGCAACATATATGGAAATTCTAGAAGATGTTTTGAAATGATGCATGAAAATATTAAAGAATTAGGAAGAATTATACGTGGAAGTATTAGTGGAGGAATTATAGCATATTTAAAAAATGAGGAATCCATTGAAAATTATCCTTTAGGCTCACTAATAGCAATTCATGGAGAATCTCATAAATATCTAGCTTTAATAACAGATATTGGAATAGAATCTTCAAATCAAGCTGATAACTTAATCAGACCTAAAGTTTCAGAAGAATTTATAGAAGCTACAATTGATGTTTATAAAGAAAGGATAAGAAATCAATGGGTAAAACTTGCTTTAATAGCACAAATGGCAAGTGAACAACCAAAAGCAGCAGATACAATGCCAAGTTTTTTCTCGATATTAAGGAATGTTTCAGAAGATGATGTTAAAAAATTTTTTGGCATTGAGAATTATAAAACGCATTGGAATATAGGAACACCTAAGGTTCCAAAAGGATTAGAAATTGAAATACCAATAGATATTGAGAAATTAATTGAACTTAGTTTTGCTATTTATGGTAAATCTGGCACTGGTAAAACTTTCCTTGGAAATCTTTTAGCAGGATATATCATATCTTATGATTTAATGAAAGAAAGAGTTGAACAAAGAATTAAACTTTTAATATTTGATATGCACTCAGAGTATGCTTTAGAACTAAAAGATAATATGGGTAATAAAATAGCAAATGGTATAGCATACATTTTTAGAGATTTCTTTTTAAGATATACTCCAGATGAATATTTTGCAAAAGAAAGAGGATTAAAACAACTTAAAATAAATTATACAAAAATTACAGAAGCTGATCTTAGAATGCTTAGTCCAATTTTTGGTGTTACTGAAACATTCCTTAATCATTTATCAAGGATTAAAACAATATTAGCAAAGGATCTTAAATTAAATGATCTATGGATATGGGGGCTTATTTTAGATATTGATGATGAAGATAGACTTAGCAAAACTAATGAAGGTTTCTATTTAATTGAAGAAATAAAGAAAAGATCAAATGTAAAAGATTTAAGTGAACTTAGAGAAAAAGCTTGTGAAATTATAAATAAAAAAATTGGAGCACCTGCCGAGTCTTCTTTTAGGTCTCAAACTACTAAACTTAGAAGGTTATTAGATTATCCTTATACTATAAAAAGTGAACAAGATACGTTAGAAGAAATAGTTAATAATATTCTAGATAGTGAAGGGAAGAATGTAACAATAAGCATGGGTAGGTTTGAGAAAGAAACTCCATTATACATGATGATTGCAAATTTATTAGCAAGAAGACTTAGAGAGAAAATTTTAGAAAAATTAAGTAAAGGAGAAACTTTAGAAACCAAAGTTGTGATATTCCTTGAAGAAGCACATAATTTCTTAGGAAGAGAAGTATATAGACAATCACCATTTGGAGAAATTGCTAGAGAAATGCGAAAGAAAGGTGTAATAACTGTTATAATAGATCAAAGACCAAGTGAATTAGATCCAGATGTTATAGGTATGGTATGGACAAATTTTGTTTTCACATTAACAGATATGGAAGATATTAAATCTTCACTTTTAGGTTCCCCTCATCCAGAGCTTTTTCGAAATATCATTCCAAATTTAGCTAGTAGAGAAGTTCTTATATATGGAGAAGCTGTGAGATTTCCGGTAGTATTAAAAGTTAAAGATTATAATACTGTTGAGATTTTCTTTAATGATTTAATTAGAAAAATAAATAAAGAAATTTTAGGAAGGAGGGAAAGCATTGAAAGAGAATTCCTTTAAACTTATTCATACAGCTGATTTACATTTAGGAGCAACTACAACATTAAAAGTTCATGGACCAAATATAGATGAAATAAGGAGAAAAGATTTTCATAATAATTTTGCTAAAATTGTTGATGAAGCTTTAAAAGAAAATGTAGATTTATTTTTAATATGTGGGGATGTTTTCCATAAAAGCGACCCATCCCCGAAAGATTTTGTAGAATTTTCTGAGCAAATAGGAAGATTAACAGAAGCAGGAGTAAAAATCATTATAATAGCAGGAAATCATGATAGGCCAAGAGTTAAAGGAGGGCAAAATCCGATTCGTGGATTAGTTGAAGCTAAACATCCAAGTTTGTATTATATTCAAAGTACTATTAATGAGCCTATTATTATAGAAAGTAAAAAAGCATCTATTGGAATTGTTCCTATTCCATATATAGATCCAAGAGTTGTTAAATATATAAATGAAGATTATGATAAAATATTAAAAGAAAAAATAAATAATATTTTAGAAAATCCAAAAATGAATAATGTTGATTATAAAATTTTAATGGCTCATTTAATTGTTTTAGGTGCAGAATATAAAAACATTTTTTACTGGTTACAAGATGAACCTAAGATCAAATTAAGTGATTTAATGGAAGAAAAATTTGATTATATAGCTTTAGGGCATGTTCATACACCACAATGTATTTCAAAAAAGGTTTATTATTCTGGCTCGATAGAGAAAGTAAGCTTTTTAGAAGAAAATGAAAATAAAAGTTTCATACTTGCAAGTTTTAATGATAAAGGAATGGAAGTTGAATTAAAAAGTTTACCATGCAGGCCAATGAAAACTCTAGAATTTACTATAAGTTCTAACTTAAATCCTACAGAAACTCTTATAGAAGCGATTGAAAAATCTAATATTGAAAGTGGAGCACTTTTAAGAATTATGGCTAAGCTAGATCAGATAGCATGGTATAGTATAAACATGAATAAAATTGAACAAATGTTAATTCAAAAAATAAAAGTTGCAGGATACGAATTTAATAAAAATTTAATAGAATATGATAAAGGTTTAAGGAGTTTAAAAATAGAAGGGAAGCCTTTAAGAAATCAAATTTTAGATTTTATTCAAAAAATGAATATAGATGAGAGAATTAAAAATCGCATGAAAAAATTAGCAGAAGAAATAATGGATGAAGTGAATTTTTCATGAAACTTATAAACTTAAAAGTTAAGAATATTGCAACTTATAAGGATTATGAATTAAAACTTGATGAATTAAAATATCCAGTATTTATAACAGGTGAAACTGGAACAGGTAAAACAACATTTTTTGTAGATGCAATTACAGCATCTCTTTGCAAAGGTGCTTATGGTCATACAACAAATTTTGCAGATATTATAATGAAAGGAGCATCTAAAGCAGAAATTCAACTTACATTTAAAATAGAAGATAAATTATATAGAGTAAAAAGAATATTTGAAGCAAAAAAAGGTACTTCACAAGCTTTCCTTGAAGAATTTGATGGGAAAAATTGGACTCTAGTAACTGCTAGAGTAAGTGAAGTTGATAGAAAATTAAAAAATATTATGGGCTTGGATTATGATGGGTTATTAAATTCAGTAATTATAAGACAAGGTGATGTTTATAATTTTATAAAAATGCAACCATCACAAAGAAGAGATTTTCTATTAAATCTTTTCAAAATAGGATTAGATGAATTAAAAATAAAAACTGATGAAAAAAAGAATAATGTTATTAAAGAAATTGAAAATATTGAAAGAGAAATTCAATTATTGAAAGAAAATATTGATAAAGAAATAGAACTTTTAAATAAAAAAGAAAATATAGAAAATGAAAGAAGACAATTAGAATTAGAAATAGATAAAAAAGAATATCATAAAAAAGAAATAGAAAATAGAATAGAAGAAATTAGGAAAAAATTAAGTAATATTGAAAAAGAATTAAGCATTTTAGAAGAAAAGAATAAGATGCTAGAAGAAAAATACAAAGAATTGAATATAATTAAAGAACAAATCAAAATGAAAGAAGCAAAAATAGGAAATTATCCAAGTTGGAAGCTTGAAAAAATTAATGAAATACAAGAAAAAATTAATGAATATTATTTATTACAATCCAAAATAATTACTAAAGAAGAGAAGGAAATTAAACCATATAGAGAACTTCTTAATAAAATAGAAGAAGCAAATAAAATTGAAAATTTATTAAATCAATTCATTAATATTGATGAAAAATTTAAAGAAATAGAAAATAGAATAGAAGAAATTAGGAATTATAAATTTGAAATTCAAGGAAAAATAAATATCATTTTAGATGCTATTAAAACTTTAGATAATATTGAAACAGAATGTCCAGTATGTGGTCAAAAACTTACTATTCAAGCAAAAGAAAATAGGAAAAAACATTTAGAAGAAGAAAATAAAAAATTGAATATGGAAATAGAAAAAATCAATAATCAACTTGAAATTTTAATTAATGAAAAAAATAATATAGAGAAAAAGAGAAATGAAAGAAACAATTTGATAGCAAGATTAGAAGTATTAAAAGAAAGCATAAATGGAAAAAAAGTAGATAAAGAAGAATTAAATAAAATTGAAAATCAACTTCAAGAAATGAGAATACTTTTAAATATTATTAAAAAGGAAATAGAAGATTTTACTGGTGTACCTATTGAAGATTCGCAAAAAATTTTAATAAGCATGATTGAAGCTAAAGATGCATTAACACAAATAAAATTACTTGAACAAAATCTTGTTAATATTCAAAATGATATTGAAAAGATTGAAGAAGAATTAAAGAATCAACCAGATTTCTATAAAGAAATGAAAGAATTAAAAATAGAGGAGAATAATCTTAATAAAGAATGTGAAAAAATTGTAGAAGAAATAAGATTAAAAATTCAGAAATTAGGAGAAGCAAATCAAAGTATAAAGCAAATAGAAGAAGAAATTAAGAAAATTAATGAAGCTAAGGAAAAGTATAGTGAGTTAAGTAAGAAACTTAATGAATTAAAATTAGATAAAGAAGCACTTTCACTTCTTAGTGAAAATGTTTTTGCACCAAGAGCATTGCCTACAAAATTGCTTGAAGATCGTATTCAAGTAATTAGCCAATATGCAAGTTATTATATTAAAAAATTTAATCCAGATATAGATATTAATATTGAACTTGTTAAAGGTTCAAAACCTGAAGAACAAAAAGTCGAAGTTAAAATAATATCTGGAGGATATGAAAGAAGGTATGAAACATATAGTGGAGGAGAAAGCACACTTATAGGTTTTGCTATAAGATTAGCAATAGGTAAAGCAATAGCTGAACTTTATGCTGAAACGAAGAAGCCAAAATTCTTAATAATAGATGAAGGTTTTGGGCCATTAGATGAAAGGAAAAGGAGTGAAGTAGCTGAAGCAATTTCTGAGCTATATGAAACAAATGAATATGAACAAATAATTATTATTTCACATCAAACAGAATTAAAATCAAACCCAACATTTAGAACAATACTTGAAGTATATAGAGATAACGATGGTTATAGTAAAATAAGAGATGTAACAGAAACAGCTTATGAAACTTAGTTTCATATTTTTAGACAGAGTATTGGAAGAAAAGTTTAAAATATTCTTTCATTTTTTATAATAAAAATAGGTGTTAGAATGGGAAATTATCATTTATATGATTTAATTATAATTGGTGGCGGCCCTGCTGGAATAACTGCAGCAATATATTCTGCTCGTAATAAAATAGATTTTATGATGATTACAATTAATATTGGAGGTCAAGTTGTTCTTTCATCTGAAATAGAAAATTATACTGGTTTTCAATACATTACCGGTGAAGAATTAAAAGCGAAATTTCAAGAGCATTTAGAAAAATATAAATTTAGATTAGAAATAGAAGAAGTTAAAAAAATTGAAAAAGAAAATAGTTTATTTAAAATCATAACAGATTCAAATTTTTACTTAAGTAAAACTGTGATAGTAGCAACAGGAAGAAGACCTAAAGAACTTAGAGTTCCTGGTGAGAAAGAATTTAAGAATAGAGGTGTCACATATTGTGCAATATGCGATGCACCTCTTTTTGAAGGTTTAGATGTTGCTGTTATTGGTGGCGGAAATTCTGGATTAGAAGCAGTTCTTCAACTTATTAAAATTGCCAAAAGCATAAATCTCATAGAAATTAATCCACAACTAAAAGCTGATAAAGTATTAATTGAGAAAGCAATGGCTTCAGATAAAGTAAGAATTTGGACTAATACTAGAGTTGAGGAAATAATTGGTGATAAAGTTGTTAAAGGTATTAAAATTAAGAAAAATGATAAAGAAATTCTTTTACCTGTTCAGGGAGTTTTTATAGAAATAGGTTCTATTCCAAATTCTGAAATAGTTGATTTTGTTGATAAAAATGAATATGGTGAAATAATTGTGAATTGCAAATGTGAAACGAATGTTCCGGGATTATTTGCTGCAGGTGATGTTACTAATGTTCCTGAAAAACAAATAGTAGTTGCTGCAGGTGAAGGATGTAAGGCAGCTTTATCAGCTTTTAAATATCTTCATAAATGAAA
>CAZHGP010000043.1:8905-10518 GCA_964532175.1 uncultured Nitrososphaeria archaeon | reverse complement strand
AATAAAATTTATAAAATAGTAAATATTCCTTAATTTTTTTAAAATATTTTTCATTTACTTAAATATTATGAAATTTTCCCATCTTTTAAAAAGATTATGCTCAATTTCCATAATATCAAGGATTTTTCCAATAATAAAATCTACTAAATCATTTATCCTTTCTGGTTTATGATAAAATGCTGGTGAAGCTGGTAAAATTATAGCTCCTATTCTTGCTAATTTAAGCATATTTTCTAAATGTATTGGATTCAAAGGAGTTTCTCTTGGAACAATTATTAATTTTCTTTTTTCTTTTAAAATAACATCTGCTGCTCTTAAAATTAAATTTTCACTATATCCACAAGCTATTCCTGCAAGTGTTTTCATAGAACATGGAATAATGATCATTCCATCAATTTTTGTTGATCCACTTGTTATAGGAGCTAATAAGTCATCTTCTTTATAAATGCGATAAGCTAATTTTTCAAAATCTTCTCTTTTCATTTGAAGTTCATGTTCAATAATTTTTTCACAATTGTTACTTATAATTAAATGTACTTCGATATTTTTTTCTTTTAATACTTCTAATAATCTTTTTCCATAAATTACTCCACTTGCACCAGTAAGCGCTACTATTAATTTCATATATTTTTTCCCTTTTGCTTTACTCTTAAAATTTTTCTACTTATTTTTAAACTTAAATTTTCCAGTTTGCTATTAATGATTTTTTTAAATTCTAAATTTTATATATAAAATGCATGATTTATTAAAAATGTTTAACCTAGTCTTAATGAGTGAAACTCTTCTTTTAATATTTTGCATATTTTTCTTATAAATAATAAATTTTTTATATTTTAGGTAATCTTACTATTCCCTTTACTTTATCAAAATCTTCATCAAATGAATAAATTTCCTTCAAGTTATTCAAACGCATAAAATCGATAGCTAGAGCATCATTTGGGTCAAGCTTTAAATCAGAACTTAGCTCGGTTGCAGCAAAATATGCTTTTTCACTTACACCATATATTTTTACATTATTAAGCATAAATAATCCTAATATAATATTAGTTAATTGTTCTGGAGAAATACTATGTTTAAGAATATTTGCAATTTCAGATAAATGCACAACTGTAGTCGCTACCTCTTCTTTTCCTTGTGATATATCATTAACTATCTTTTTTGCACAATCTTTCATTTGTTTTTCTTTTTGACTTAATTGTCTTTTTGGTTTATAATAAGCATAAATGAATATATTCGCATCCAAAAATCTCATATGCTCATCCCTTGGAACTTTTTTTCAAATTCCTTCCAGCTTCCAATAGCTTCAATACCTAAATCTATTTTATCAAAATATTGAGTTAAATCTACTTTTCGCTTTGGGATTATCTTTAAATATCCTTTACGCTTTATTATATAAAGTTCCCGGCTTTCATCAATTTCAGATTCACGCCAATCAGCAGGCAAAATAATGCGTCCTTGCGAGTCAACTTTCTTAATTTCTACTCCAATTTCCATTGTATATCACCATAAAATTAATTTTCCACCATAATATAAATTTTTTCTCCAGAAAACTTTTTAAAATGGAAATTGGATTTTTAAAAAACTATTATTCTATTATTTTTTATAAAATTACT
>CAZHGP010000043.1:0-8805 GCA_964532175.1 uncultured Nitrososphaeria archaeon | reverse complement strand
AAAATTACTTATTTTAGCAATAGGAGGCATTGAACGTTTATGTTGAGAATTTTTAACCATATTTATTACTTTTTCAATAATATTTTTTGAAATATTGAATTTAGAAGCAATTTCTTCTTTTTCCATTTTTAAATCAAATAATCCATAAAGAATTAAATCTATTGTTTTATAATCTAATCCAATTTCTTTTTCTGCTAAATGATTTTTCCATAATCTTGGGCTGCTTGGTTTTTCAATTATTTTATTTGGTAAACCTAAATATTTTGCAAACATTCTTACTTGAGTTTTATAAAGATCTCCAATTGGTAAAAGGTCTGCTGCTCCATCACCAAATTTTGTAAAATATCCTATTAAAATTTCACTTTTATCTCCAGTACCTGCAACTAAAAAATTATTTGCATTTGCAAAATAGTATAATAAAGCCATTCTTATTCTAGCTCTAAGATTTCCACAAGCAACTTTATTATTTTCATTATGAATGGGATTTATAGAAGAAAAAGCATTATAAATATCATCTATTTTTATAATATAATACTTTATTCCAAGTTTTTCAGCTAATTCAATAGCATCTTTAATATCTTCTTTAGGTGTAATTCTTTCATCAGGAAGAATAAGTCCGATAACTTTATCTTTTCCTAAAGCTTTAACACAAAGCATAGCAACAACAGAAGAATCTAATCCTCCACTTAAGCCAAGAACTATTCCATTACTTTTTGAATTATTAACTTTCTCTTTTATAAAATCTATTATTTTTTCAATAACTTTATCCCAATCAAGATTAAGTATTTCTAAATTAAGAGACATAATTTTCCATAATTGATTTATTTTTTCTTATATTTAAATTAATTGCTTATGCTTCTATTATTTTTATAAATACTTTTCTTCTTCTTGGTCCATCAAATTCACATAAGAATATTCCTTGCCAAGTTCCTAAAGCTAATTCACCATTTTCTATGAAAATTACTTCACTATGGCCTATTAAACTTGATTTTATATGCGCAGGTGAATTCCCTTCTAAATGTTCATAATCCCAATCTTCTGGAACAATTTTATTAAGCATATTAATAATATCTTCTTTAACACTCGGATCAGCATTTTCATTAATAGTAATTCCAGCAGTTGTATGTGGAATGAATAAATAGCATACTCCATTTTTTATATTTTCTTCTTTTATAATTTTATAGATTTGATTAGTAATATCTATAAACTCTATTTTTTTATTAGTTTTAACTTCTAAAATTTTCATATTGCATCGCTTTATTTTAAATATAAGAAATATTTATACCTAAAAAATTAACTTTAATTCAATTAAGATAATTTTTAATAAACTTTCAGAAAAACTTATAAAATAGATTTTTTTAAAAAGAGAGTGGTGATATTATTGCAAGAAAATAAATTAAGGAAATTAATACGTGAAGGTAAACCAACAATTGGAACAAGAATATTATCATCATGGCCTGGTATAGTTGAAATAATAGGACAAACAGGCTTATTTGATTATTTTGAATTTCTTGCAGAATATGCTCCATGGAATCTTTATGATTTAGAAAATTTAGCTAGAGCAGCTGAATTATACAATATGTCTTCAATGATAAAAATAGATGCTGTTCCAAGAAGTTATATTGCAGCTAAAGCGCTTCAATCAGGAATACAAAACTTCCTTTTTGCAGATATTAGAACAGTTAAAGATGCAGAAGAAGCTGTTAAATCTGTTAAACTTGAACCTAAAGGAATTATGGGAATAGGGAATTTTAGAATTGGAGGATATGTTTTTGCAAAATATTCAGTATCAGATTATAGAAAAGCTGCAGAAGATGCTGTTATAGCTTTTATGATAGAGAAAAAAAGTGCAGTTGATCATTTGGAAGAAATATTATCTATTGAAGGTGTTGATATGGTTCAATTTGGGCCATGGGATTATGGTTTAAGTATAGGTTTAACAGGAGAGCCTGGAACACCTTGGGCTTTAGCTGATCCTAAAGTAAAAGAAGCTGAATTAAAAACAATAAAAACAGCTATAAAAATGGATAAACGTCCAAGAGTTGAATTAGGAAGTGCTGATTTAGATTTAATAAAGAAATATATTGAATTAGGTGTTAAAGATTTTAACATAGGAACAGATATTAGAATTCTTTACAATTTTTGGAAAAAAGAAGGCGAAGAAATAAGAAGAATTCTTTCAAAAATTTCCTAAAATTTTTATAATACAAAATTACAAAAATAATCGATAAAAAATAAAAATTAAAATTCTAATATTGTATTCCTTTAGTTGTTACTATTTCTTTAGGCATTTTTTTATCAATAACTAAATTTACAAAATCAGCTTTTTTAAATAATTCTTTAGGAGCATATCTTCCAGTTAATACAACATGTGTTTTTTTAGGTATTCTATCTAAAAAATCCAATACTTCTTTAATATCCAATAATTTCCAATGTAAAGCTAAATTTATTTCATCTAAAACAAGTAAATGAGGTTTCTTCTTTTTAACAATTTCTTCAGCAAATTTTAATGCTTTTTCAGCTAATTTTTTATCAAGTTCTTCTATACTCCTAACTTCGAATTTTTCTTTATTAATTTTTATTATTTTTCTTCTTTTCCCACTTTCAACTTTTATCCATCCAGGTCTTCCAAATTGATATATTTCATAATATGGTTCAAGTAATTTTCTAATTTTATATTCTCCAATATTTTTCCACCATTTTAAAAATTGAATTATTATTACTTTCTTTTTATGTCCAACACATCTAAGTGCTAATCCTAAAGCATTAGTTGTTTTCCCTCCACCAGTTCCTGTATAAAGATAAATATGACCCAAATCTCTCTCCTCTTAATAAACTTCTCTTAAACTTTTATTCTTAAAAATTTTTCCATTAATAAACTTTATCTTAAATATATCTAAAATTTTTATTCTATTTATTTTATCTATTATCACACTTTTTAATTCTATATTTTTTTTGAGATCATAAAATACAATAATTGATGATAAAAAGATATTTAATAATAAAAAATTATGCTTCGACGCACTCACTCCATCCACAATTCATACATGTTACGCATGATTCATGATAAACTAAGCTTTGACTTTGGCACATAGGACAAACTTCTCTTTTTGCTTTTTTCTTTACTTCTTTTGGTAAAAGATTAAATTTAGGTATATCCATTTTAAGGAATGGAAGAGAATTTATTTTTTCTTCTTTTTCTTCAATAGTTGCTTTAATTCCATATTTATTAAGCATATCGATTGTTTTATTTTCAACAATTTTTAAGTATTTTCCCCTCCTTTGAGTAGGAGTAGTTAAAACTTGTTTTGTTTTAGATCCATCTCTATAAATTGTTATCCCTTTTAATCCCAATTTGTAAGCAAAAAGATAAGCATTTTTAACATCTTCTACACTTACCCAATTTGCCATATTTATTGTTTTACTTATTCCAGCGTCTACCCATAAACCTATCTCATATTGAGCTCTTATATGATCCCACCATGGAATATCGTAAGCAGTAACAAAAACTTTCTTTAAATCTTCAGGTATTCCATCTATTTCTTGTATAGATCCACCATTTTCAGCAATTTTCTCTATTATTTTTTCATTATAAAGCCCTCTCTCTCTTAATTGTATCTCAAGTTCTTGATTAACATAATAAAATTTTCCAATAGTTACTGTTTTTTCATATATTAAAGCAAATTGAGGTTCTAAGCCAGAAGACGCATCAACTATCATAGATATAGTACCTGTTGGAGCAATTGATGTTAAATTTGAATTTCTAACACCATATTTTTTTATCATTTCGATTATTTTATCCCAATCAAAATTCCAAATATTTTTATGATAAAATCCTTCTACTGGCATTTCTCCATCTACATAGCCGCTTTTTTCGAATAATGGAAATGCTCCTCTTTCTTTTGCTCTTTCTATTGATCGAATATATGCATGATAATCAATAAATTCAGCTATTTTCCTCATAAATTCAAAACCTTCTTCACTATTATATGGGATTTTTAATGCAAACAATGTATCAGCTAAACCCATCATTCCTAAACCTATTTTTCTAGATTCTTTAGTTCTTTCTTCTATTTTCTTAAGTGGATATTTATTAACATCTATTACATTATCCAAAAAATCAATAGCAATCCTTATTGTTTTTTCTAATTCTTTCCAATCAAATTCTACATTTCCTTCGATATCTCTTTTTATAAAAGCATATAAATTAATAGATCCTAAATTGCAAGATTCATATGGATATAAAGGTTGTTCTCCACAATCAAGTGATATTATTCCATTTGAAATAAAGCTAAAAGTTTTTGGTTCAGTTAAATCATACACATATTCTTTTCCACATGGCTCAATTAATAAGATTTCATCTTCAAATATAGTTTCATAAAAATCTTTCATTTTTAGCTTTTTAATTTTATTATGATATTTATTTAATAAGAAACCTATTTTATTAATGAAATTTTTAATGTCTTCTTTACTTATATGTAACTCATAACATTCTCCATCTACTTTATAATATTTAATTTTTCCATTCTTATTTTTATAAGGGAATATTTTCCTAGGTTTTCTACTTCTATCATATATTTTAGTTTTTATTCCAAGATTTAGTAATAATATTTGAACATCTTTCAAAAGCTTCTTTGATTTTGAAGTTAATCTTATATAATAATTACCATTATTTTCATCATATCCAATTGTACCATCTGCAGTAAATAATCCTTGTAAAAATCCAATAACAGCTTCTTTAGGTGCAATAAAGATACTTTCAGGAACAACTTTTTCTTTTGCATTTACACTTTTTACACCTAATTTTTTAAAGAAATCAACAAAATATTTTGAATGATAAGATAAATGATATACTCCATTCTTTCTTTTTACTTCTTTTATATTATAATTATACCACTTATTAATTATTGATTTAAAGTATTCTAGAATTTTTTTATCTTCTTTTGAAAATGTAAATTCAACTCTACAATTTTTCCCATTTTTTAACCAACCATCTCCTATTAACCATCCTAAAACTTGTCCTAATTCTTTACTCCATTTTGTTGGTAAATTTAGTTTATATAATCTTCCATTTCTTCCTTTATATTCATTTTTTACATTAAATGGTAATTGATAATTATTATTAAATTTACCCTCACCAGATTGAATTAAAACTTTATGTTCTAATGGTTTTAAATCGATTATCCTTACCCATCCTTTATTTGTTAAAACTTTATGGTCTGGTGTTGCAATTAATTCATAACCAGATTTTGTTATTAATTTATAAACTTCTTTTAATCCTGTACAAAAAGCTCTAGATATTGTATTAAAATTAACTCCTTTTTGCATAGTTTGCATTAAGCTTATCGTACCATCTGGATTCATAATTTGAATAGGTACTCTATTATCGATTGCAATTTTAATTCCACCATTAGGATATTTCTTTACTAAATCTTTCATTCTCATTAATCCATATTCAGTAGAGATTAAAGTATCTCCTACTACACAAGGATTAGTTGCTGTTATTTCTCCTCTAGCTTTCTTTAAAATATTCCTTTTATTTATATTATCTAAAAATAATACTCCTGGATCAGCTGTTTTCCATGCTGATAAAGCAATTATTTCTAATAAATGTTTAGGATCTATTTTTTTAACACTTTTTCCATTCCTTGGATTAATTAAAAAGTATGGCTCATCTTTTTCATATGCATCCCAAAAATCTTTATTTAATGCAACGGAAATATTAAAATTCTCTAATACTCCTTCAGTTGATTTTAATGTTATGAATTTTTCAATTTCTGGATGTGATGCATTTAATATTCCCATATTTGCTCCTCTTCTTTTATTATGTATGATGATACCATTAGCGACAAATTGTCCAGATGGAGAAACTTCTAAATGAAACGTATCTTTTCTTGTTTTTGATATAGAAGATATTTTTGCAAAATAGTATTTACCTTCTAGGATCTCTTTAAATTCTTCCTTTAGAATTGGAAATTCTTCAGAAATTCTTTTCAATGCATATAAAGTTAAATTCCTATATCCTAGCATGTATTTATGGATTTTTCTATAGAAATTGCTAGCAAGCTTTTTATTTTCCTCCTTAATTTTTTCATAAATTTTTATTAATTTTTTTTCTTGATTAGGTAAAATAAAGTTCTTTTCATATTTTTTTCTTTTAATAATTTTTGAATTTTTATTCTTAGAAATAAAGCCTATTTGAGAAATAAAATTGTTAATACTGAAGCTATCTATTATTCTTAAATAATATACATTATTTTTTCCCATATGACCTTTTATATCTGAAGCTTTTTTCTTTGATATTTTTGATACTATATTTAAAGAAAGGAGTAATTGTTGAACTTGATAGGCTAATTTTTCAGAAGTTGTAGTAAGTGTAGGATATCCATAGCTACTAACTCCTCCATCACCTTCGAATAGTCCTTTTAGAAATGCACAAACTATTTCCTTTTCACTTTCCATTATAATTTGAGGAATGAATGCTTTTGAAGAATTTTCCTTTTTAAAACCAAGTTTTTCAAAATATCTTTCTAAGTCTCTTGAATACCAAATAACATCCGTATAATTTTTATTTTCTCTTTTTTCTCCTGGTTTAAGACCAAAAACTTTTTCTATTTTTTTAATGAAGTATTCTTCTATCTTTTTATTACTAAATGTTAGAATAAACCTTCCATTATTAAAGCAACCTTCAGCCATGTAAAAACCTAAAATTTCTGAAAAATCTTTATCTATAACATTTGGTATTCTAAGTTTATTTGCATTAAAATGTTGAATATTGACCTCAGGAAGTTTCTTTTCCTTACCTTGGAGTCCACCCAAACTTATAACTACCCAATCTCCAGGCTTTAATTTAATTGCCTCTTTAAAATTTATGTTTCCTTCTTCATCTAATGTAGAAACTAATTCATCATAAGTTACATCAACATAATTTCCAAGTTCTGTAGATATCCTATATACTTCTGATTTTCCATTTAGACTACCTAAAAAGGCATGTTCAAAATCTTTTCCAGAATAAATAAAAATATTAAGAGGATAATCGTCTCTTGGGTTTATTATTGGAAATTGATTTATTTGTTTTAGTCCTTTATCTGTTCTTATGTAACTATCACTCGAAAGACATCCACCTTGTTTTATAACATCTGTTGTTACATCTATTATTCTCATAAAGCTGCATGGTCCAGAAGCAGTACCACTTGTAGAAGCAACAACATCTCCCTCAGGTCTTAATTTAGAATAATTTATTCCAACTCCTCCACCAGTTTTAAAAATTATAGATGCTTCTTTAACAGTTTCCATTATAGATTCTATATTATCATCTATATCTAAAACAAAGCATGCAGAAAGCTGCCCTAATCTTGCACCTGCATTAAATAATGTTGGTGAATTTGGCATGAATTTCTTTTCAACCATAATTCTATAATATTCCATGAATTTTTCATAATAATTATCAAATTCTCCATTTGAAAGCATTTCTAAAAATTTCTTCCAACTTACTTTCATTTTCCCTTGTGAATTTAATTCATCATAAAGATTTTTCATTCTTTCTAAATGCCATCTATTCCATTTTATTTCTTTTAATCCAATTTTAAATTCATATTCTTCTGGATTAAAATCTTCTTTATCATGTATTTTTTGTAAACCATTTTTATCAAAAATTCTTGAATCATATAATATATCTGGAATAACAATTAATGCTGCAACTCTTTGAAACAATTGTTTAGGAGATTCTATTATTTTTCCTTCTTCATCTCTAAGAAGATATCTTGAAGCTAATATTCTTAAAGCATTTATTGAAAAATTTTTATCAACTTCATCAACTTCACTTTTTTGAAGGATTTTCTTTTTTTCTTCTCTTATTCTTTCTCTTTCTTTTCTATATAAAACATAAGCTTTAGCAGTTTCAAATAATCCATATTTCATTAAAGAAAATTCAACTATATCTTGTATTTCTTCTACATGAGGATATTTTTCTTTATATTTTTCATTTATAATTAAAATAATATATGAAATAACTTTCTCAAGCACTTCTTTATTATAAGAATTTGTTGCTAGCATTGCTTTCCTAATAGCATTTTCTATTCTAGTAACATCAAAATCAACGATTCTTCCATCCCTTTTAATAACTTTCTCAACTTTAACTTCTATCTTACTCAATTTCTTACACTCCTCAATAACGATTATAATTAAAATCTTAAATAATATAAAACTATTTATGCCAAATCATTTTTTATTATGTTTTTTATTTATTATGGTTTTGTTTCTTCTCTCAGATTTTTTTTAAGAATTTTATACGTATAAAATTCCCATTAGTTTTTAATCAAAAAAATTAAAAATTTGAAAAGATTACTTTTAATTTTTTTATTTTTTATTAAATTATGATAAGATTAAACTTTGGTATAAATTTCTATATTAAGTTTTTTGGAAGTATTTATTGCATTTTCATCCGCATACGGAGTTACAACGATTAATCTTGAAGGAATTTTTCCTGTTTTCTTTTCATAGAATATGCATTTCTTTTTAAATAATGAAATATCAGAAGCTCTTGCATGGGAAGTAATTTCAATTAATATAATTTTTTCATCTTTTAATGCAATATCAATTTCAATTGGACTAGGATAACCATATACAATTCCTTCATTATCATAATCTTTCCATCTTTCTATTTTTATATTAAATTCTTTTTCTAATAATCCTTTTATTCCTTCTCTAAATGCATTTTCAGTCATTATTCCCCATCTTGCTCCTAAAGCTGAAATATGTCTTTCAACAATTTCAAATCCTCTATTCATATCTTCTCTAAGTTTT
>CAZHGP010000042.1:0-10832 GCA_964532175.1 uncultured Nitrososphaeria archaeon | reverse complement strand
ATAACCATCTTAAAGGTTTTATATAATCTTTTCCTTTTGCTTCTATTGAGCCTATTTGTATTCTATGATAATTTAAATTATTATCGCTATCTATAACTTCTTCAAGTTTTCCATATGCAATTACTTCTTCTTCATTTTCTGCAATATCTGAATATAGTCCCTCATAACTTACAATTTCTTTTATATCATTAACTTTTAGCCCTTCGATTATTTCAACATTTTTAATTTTATATTTACATGGTAAAAATATTGCTTCTTTGTTATCTTCAATTTTACATTTTATCTTCACGAATCCTTTTGGAATATATCTTATTTTTCCATAAACTTCATTTACTTCTTCTTCAATTTTTACTGGATGAATAGAAAATTGTTTTTCTCCAAAAAGTATTCTATTCCATTTTTCACTGTATAATTTATAAGCTTCTTTAAAACTTAATGGATGAATTTTAATTATATCTTTTGCCCACGATTCAAGAATTTTTCCTTTAGGAGGGTGTATTCCATATTTTTCTTCAGAAAGAATCCTTTTAATAGTTTCTTTAACTTTAATTGAGTTTTTATATCCATAAATTATTAAATCAATATCTGAAAATTCAACATTATGAATTTTTAATAAAATTGAGCCTGAAATACCAATCGAATTATATGAAACATTACTTTCATTTGATATTATTTTAACTAATTCTATAGCAATTTCTTCAAGTTTATCTTTATTTTTTTCTATTAATAATTCTCTTAATCTTTCTTCTGGTTTAAAATGATTTTTTATCATTTTTATAGGAACGCTTGAATATTCAATATTCAAATATTCATCAAAATAAACATATTCTGGAAAATTTTTCTTTAAATAATCTTTTGTGAAAAAAGTACCCAACGCGCTATAATATGGGAGTATTCTACTATAAGTTTTTCCTTCTTTACTCCATTTAATTCTAATTGCCTCTTTCTCTATTTTAGGTATATATTTTAAATATGAGATTACTCTATTTGGTGGATGAACATTTCCAATAACACAAAAGAACATTCCATTAAAATCTTCTATGAAATCTTTATCTCTAAAACTCCTTTGCATATGAAATCATATTTTAAATATTAAATATTAAAAAAGAAATAAAAAAAGATAATGGTTTTAAAAATTCTTTTCATAATTCAAAGTAAAATTTTTACATCATTATTGAAAGTTTTAAGACTTCTGGATTTACTCTACCAGCACTATATGTTTTTCCACTTTTTCTATTTGTAATAGTAACACATCCAGTAGCAAAGAAAGCCGGATCAAGCTTTGACCAATCAAATCCAACAGCTTTAAGAATTTCATAAGATGGTTTACCATAATCTTTTGAAACTGTCGCAGGAGCTTTTTCAATAATTTCCTTTATTTTTTCATCATCTTCATCTACAATATAATGTGTTACACCACCATAAACTAAAGCATCTTCTTGTTTTGCTACAGCTACTCCAGAATCAGGATGAACTGGCATTATTGGAGCATAACCTGTTCCATGAAGAACCTTAAGCGGATCAAAACCAAGATAATCAAGTCTATAAAGGCCTGTTTCAACAACTCTTCCAGAAACTTGAACAGATCCTGCTATAGAAGTTGTTGAAGTTAAAATTAAATAAAGATTTTCAGGGTTTACATTACAAGCTTTACTTATTTCTTTAGCTACATCATCTGATGGTTTTTCTTTAGTTTCTAATAAAAGAATTGCTGAATCATATTCATCATGATATTTTATTTTTTCAAAAACTTTTTTCGGCTTTAAAGCGAGAGCTCTAGCAGGACCTGAACCCATAGCAAAGAAGTTCCCAACTTTTATAGTCCAACCTGCAAGTTGACTTCCTAATAAAGATATTGCAGGATGGTCTGTTGTTACAACAACTATTGGTAATTTCAAATCATCATAATTTATAAAAGAAATTGAAGTTTTACCAAGGCCACCCATAGCTATTTCTGTTATTTTTAATCCAGCAAGATATCCACCTTGCGCTTCTAATCCTGTATCAATTATAGTAGTTCCTGAAGCAAGTTTCTCTACTTTTATACCATATAGTTCAGCATTATCTAAAAGGTCTTTTACAATTTTTAAAGTTTCTTTATTTATGCTTATCATATTCCCACCATTTTATTCTATATATTTCTCATAGAATTTTAAATGCGTATTATTTAAAGTTGAAATGAATATTTTTCCTGAACCTTCTTCATTTAAATCTCCTGTAAAAACATAGAATGGTCCATCGATTTTTTCTCCATTAGCTTTTACACTACTTCTTACTTCTTCGAATGTAAAACTAGGAAGTACTGTTGGAACTTTCCCTAAAATAATTATTTTCCCCCCTTTCATTAGTGCTCCACATCTTCCTTCAGTACTTCCATAAACTACTATTGTTCCATTTTTCATATGTATTCCAGGAAATGATCCACAATTTCCTTTAACTTTTATTAAACCTCCTATCATCCAACAACCTATTTCATTTCCAGCATTTCCATGTATTATTATTGTTCCTCCTTTCATTCCTTTTGTTTCTCCTCTATATGGAGCTCCTATAAAATCTCCTGCATTACCATATACTTCAATTGTTCCTCCTTTCATTTTTGAACCTAACCATGAATCTGCATTTCCTTCTACTATTATTTTGCCACCACTCATTTTCTCTCCTAAGTAAAATCCCACAGAACCTTTAACAATTATTTCTCCATCACTCATATTTGATCCTATTCTTCTTACTTTTGTGAAATCTCCCTCAAGTATTATTTTAATATTTTTTATCTCTGAGCTTATGCTACCTTCTATAATAAATAATTCCCCTATTGTCTTTTCTTTATTTCCTTCCCAAATTTTAATAGCTTTTATTTCTTCTAAATTTTTTCCAGAAAATTCATTTGGTGAAATAGCACTTGCATCTATTGGAACTTTAAAATCATATTTTGGTTTTATAAAAACTTCGCTACTCATGTTTTCCCCTCATAAATTTGAATTTATTTTTAAAGGAGCACTTTTTAGTAATTCATTTTCATGAATTGCATAATTTTCCATTTTAACAGTATAATATTCTTCAAATTTTTCTTTAACTTCAGAAATTGTTGATATAAGCAAATCTTTAGGAATATCTACATTTACCCAATAAGTTTTTCCAAAAATGTTCTCAGCTACTTCTCCATTTTTGCATACTATTTTACCATCTTTTATTGTATATGCTGCTTTTCTAAATGCTCTTCTAACTTTTTTATATTCTTTTGATGGATCTATTTCTTTTGGATTTAAATCATAAATTGCAATATCTGCATCTGCACCTATTCCTAAATGTCCTTTATTCTTAAGACCTAAAGCTTTTGCAGTTCCAGCTCTTGTAACTATTGCTATTTCATAAAATGTATATTCTCTTTCTAAAGATGGTAAAATCATTTTACTTTTAGCTCTTTTATTTACTTTTTTAAGTATTTTTTCACGAGCTTTATTACTCATTAACCAAGCTATTAATTTTGGATATGAAGTAAATAATCCTGCATTTGGATGATCTGTTGTAAGAAAAACTCTCCAAGGATCTTTTATTAATAATGCAAGTTCAAGGCCAATACTCCATTGAATAGCATTTACATAATTTTTCTTTTTAAATCTATAAGGAACTATTCCAGCACTTGTTTCAGCTTCTACATCTGCATTAATCCATTTATTTTTACTTAAGGAGTATAGTATGTATTGAAATGGTCCATCAGCAGTCATTGTTGTAGCATCTCCAAAAACAATTTGTCCAAGGTCTATTGTAACGTATTTATTTTCATTAACAAATTTTGCTATTTCATCTGCTCCTGATGAAAGAGTTATCCATGAGTACCCTTTATATCCACAGAATTGAACATGCGTAACATGCAAAATTATTGACCCATCACTAAGATCACTAACACATTTCATAGATTCTATTAATGTTCTATAATTTCCAGGAGTTCCAAGATTATTTGTATGAAGATGAATTGTATGAGGAAGATTTAGCATTTTATTAACTTTACAAAGTCCTCTGATTATTTCTCTTGGAGTTATATTAAATGGTGGCACTTGATCATCTATTGTTTTTACATTCTTTCCCCATCCCCATAATTCTACTCCACCAGGATTAACTATTTTTATTCCATACCCTTTTATTGCATTTAATATCCATCCTATGAATGCAGCACATTTTTCTAATTCATTTTTGCTTAAATAATCTAGAACTATCCAATTATTATCTAAAACAGTTAAACATGCTTTATCTATCATAGGCATATCGTTTAATTCTTCATGAGTATGTCTTGTTTTTAATGGAGGAGTAGCTGCTTCCATAACAGTTGTATAACCCATTTCAGAATATCTATATCCTGTTGTAAATGTTGAAGGAACAGTATGTCCAACACCAGATCTCTTTACATTTGTTTTCTTTTCTATATCTTTATAATGATCTTCTGGTCTAAGGAGTCTTCCAGCATTAACTTTAGAGCCTGCAATATGTGCGTGTAGATCTACTCCACCTGGCATAACAATCATATTTTTAGCATCTATTTCTATTACTTGTCCACTAACAGATTCTACTATTTTTCCATTTTCTATAGCTATATCCATTATTTCTCCATCTATTTTATTCAATGGATCATAAACATATCCATTCTTAATTAAAATTTTCATTTTTTAATCACCTCTTAATTTTGATAAAATCATTTTAAGTATTTCTTCATCAGAAACTATTCCATCAGGTGGATCAACAATTTTCTTCAATCTTAAAGGCACTCCATCCATTCTATAAGCTGTTCCTTCACATTCTATTCCTACATAGCTTGATGGAATAACTACTTTTGAAACTTTTGTTGTAGGTGTTTCATGAGGATCTATTGTTACTATTGGTATTTTAGACAATTTTTTTGCAGATTCTATTGGTAAATGAGATATTGGATCTGAAGCAACAATTAAAGCTGCATCACATTCTCCACGAGCAATTATATCAGCAATCGTAGTTTCTCCTGGATTATAATATGGGTATCCTTTACTAAAATCTACTGCAAATGGATAACCGGTAATCCAACATGTTACATTGTTAGCTCCAGTTACATTATAATGTCCACGCATTGGAAGAATAACGAACTTTGTATATTTGTTTAAATCTGTTACTAAAGCTATTGCAGCTTCAATATTTCTATGCTTTCCAGGAGACATAGTTAATCCTAATCCAAACATTAAAGCACCAAATTTACAGCTTATCATCATTTCAGCTAATTCTTCTATTTTTTCAATAGGAACTCCTGCAACTTCATCCTGCTCAATTTCTCCATTATTTACAGCATATCTTAAAGCTGAAAGCAATTCATAATCTGAATTAGGCTTTATTTGAATAAAAATATCTGCAATGCTTGCTGTAGCAGTTTTTCTAACATCTACTACAATTACTTTCCTTTCTTTACGTGTTTTTACAAATCTTCCTTTAGATAGAGCAGTATATCTTGATAAATGTCTTGGATGTGCATGTAAAGGATTTGAACCCCAATAAATAATTAAATCTGCTCTATTTTTAACTTGCCCAAGAGTTGAAGTAGATTCTCCAATATCTTGAACTCCTATAATAGTTGGACCATGACATACAGAAGTAGTATTATCTATTACTCCACCTATTAATTCAGCTATTTCTACACCAATTTTTAAAGCTTCATTAGAAGTATTGCTCCAGCCATATATTATTGGATAGCTTGCATTTGAAAGAATTTTAATACATTCATCTATTGCTTCTTCAAGTGAAACATTTGTAAATTCATTACTTTTTCTTATTCTAGGTTTAAGAATCCTATGTTTATCATAATTGAGGAATTTCGATATACCTAAACTGCATGCATTTTTAACTTTTACTATCTTATTATTTTCTATACTAACTTCTATATCATCACATAAACATCCACAAAAAGAACATACAACATTATTTATTGTTTTCATTCTATATCATCTCAAAATTTTTCTTCTAATATTTCATTTAAATCCATTATTTTTTCTCCTTTCGCACTTTCGATTGTTGCTTCGATTCCTTTAAAAGTTGGCATTCCACTACTATTTGTTGAAGATCCTAATAAAAGATTCGACCATAAGCTATAAGGCATAAAAGCAATCCCTTTATGAGGTGCTTGTTTTGATTCTATTGCTTTAACTATTACTTCACCATAATTTGTTTTTATTTTAATATTTTGACCAGCTTCTATTCCTAAGCTTTTTAGATCTTCTGGATCTAATTCGCATACAGCAAGTTTTTCCATATATTCTTTTGAAAATTTTCCAATAGATTTTGAAGTACCTTGTTCAAGATTTCTTCCAGTTATTAATATTACTTTTATCATTTTTCATCATTTAGGTTTTTCGATTAATTTTCTTTTTTCAAGAATCTTTCCATCATTAGCATGTGGTTTTCTAATAACAGAATCTGAGTATTTTTCTATTTCCCTAGCTTCATCAGCTAATCTAGAAGCTTCCCTTATCATTTCATGAGCTGAAGAACATAGGAAAGTATATTTTTCCCATTCTTTTATCTTAAAGCAAGCTTCAACTGTAATATCAGAAACTTTTTTAGCTATTTCCCATGCAGCAACTGCTTTTGATGCTGCGTACGGATTTGAAAATTTTGCAGCATTAATAGCAGTATCTCTATCTATAATTATTTTAGGTAATCTAGGTGCTTCTTTCTTTTTTAAAGAATCTATTAAGCAATCTATTGCTTCATAAATTAAATTGAATGCTCCTGTTATAGCTAATACTTTTATTAAATCTGCATTAAATATTGCCATTTCTATTGGATCTAAAAATTCTCTTCTTGCACCAAGCATTGAATCTGCTTCAACAATTATATAACCAAATCCTTTTTCTTCAAGTTCTTTAACAATTTTTTTTGCAGGTAAATCTGAAACAACAATTGTTGGAATTTTTGCTTCTAAGAATATTTCTCTAGCTTTTGTTGGTCCTGGAAGAGAAGCATTTGGGCTTGTAATTATTATTGCTTCTGGAGAAAAATCTAAAAGCTTTTTAGCTGCTTCAATACTTTGTTCACTACCTAATTTTGCACCTGTTCCAATAATTCTTACATCTATATCTTCTCTTTCTGCTCTTTCATCTAATAAGAATTCAATAAGTGGAGCTGAAGCAATATTACCAAGTTTTAAAAAACCTATTTTTACCATTTCTCTCACCCTTATTATTAATAAAATAATAAATTTTTGGAAATATATATATTGTTTTTTATGATTATAATCTTAATCTTATTTTTAAAAAATTGTTTTTATTGGATATTTTCCATATTTTTTAGCTATTTCATACATTTTTATAATATTCTCAGGTGGTACATCTGCTTGAATATTATGTACTGGAGCTAAAATATATCCTCCTTCAGGAGCTAAATCGCTAATTCTTTTCTTTACTTCTTTTTCAACATCTTTTATAGAACCGAATGGTAAAACTTTTTGAGTATCTATAGCTCCCCAAAAACAAAGTTTATTACCATATTTTTCTTTTAATATTTTTGTATCCATATTTTTTGCAGAAACTTGAACAGGATTAACAATATCAATACCAATATCAATAAAATCTTCATAAAAATAAGATGCGCTTCCACAGCAATGAATAAATATTTTTACATTAGCTTTACTTTTTATTGTTTCAATCAATTTTTTATGTTTAGGTTTTATATATTTTCTATAAATATCTATTGGAATAATTGGTCCTTGTTGAAATGAAAGATCATCAGTTATTGTTACTATATCTATATATTTTCCTATAATAATTAATGTTTCATTTAAAATTTTTTCATAAAAATCCATTATTATGTCCATTATTTTACATGCAAATTTAGGATTTTTAATTAAATCTATTATAAATTCATTAAAACCTCTTAGCATCCACGATCTTTCAAAAATACTTGCTCCAGAATGATAAACAATCGCATAATTTGTTTTATTATGAAAATATTTAGAATTTTTTTCTATAATATCAATATTTGCTTCTATTATTTTTTCTGGATCAGGCCAATTATATTTTTCTAAATCTCCTAATGAATTAATATTCTTTAAAGGTATTCCATCACTTGAAATATCATAATAGTATTGAGTTTTTACTCTTTTTACTCCCCACATATCAATAGAATATTTTTCATTTAAAATTTTTGAATATGGGTCTATAGTAAAATAAACATATCTAGTATCTATATTGAATTTTTCTAAAATATTTTCTTCAATTTTTGCAAGTTGTTGAGATTTATGAAAAATTAATGTTTCAGTTTTTAATCCAAAATAATTTTTAAGTTTCTCGTATGCAATTTTATGAATTCCAGTTACTATTCCACCTAAATCTAAAGGAACTCTATCTGGTTCCTCATGCTCTAATGTTATATGAACTCTTTCTCTTGGTATCACATTTAATTTTTATTTATAAAGATAAATTTATTCTTTTTTAGATTCAACTTTCTTTTTGGAAAGAAAAGCTGAAATTCTTTCATTTGTATCTTCTGTAGATTTAAGTATGCCAAAAGCTTCAGCTTCAATCAATTCTCCTATATTTATTGGAATTTGAGTACTTATATTTATTAATCTTTTTGCATATTTTAATGAATTTATTGGTTTTTCAATTAATTTTTTACTAAGTAATATTGCTTCTTCATGAAGTTTTTCAATAGGAACAACTTTATCTACTAAACCTATTCTTAAAGCTTCTTCAGCTTTAATCCTTTCTCCAAGCATAATCATTTTCTTTGCATTATTTATACCAACTATTCTCGTAAGTCTTTGTGTTCCACACCATCCTGGAATAAAACCTAAATTTATTTCTGGACTTCCAAATTCTGCATTTTCACTAGCAATTCTAAAATCGCATGCAATTGCAAGTTCTAATCCCCCTCCTAAACAATATCCATTTATAGCAGCTATGAATATTTTAGAAGAATTTTCTATTTTAGAAAAAATTTTTTGCCCTTTTCTAGCAAATTCTTCTGCTTTTATTGGATTTAATGATGAGAAAATAGAAATATCTGCTCCTGAACAAAAAGATTTTTCTCCTAAGCCAGTTATTATAACACATCTAATTTCTATATCTTTTTCAATTTCATCGAGTATTGATGAGATTTCTTCAAGCATTTCAATTGTAAGAGCATTAAGTTTTTCAGGGCGATTTAATTTTATCCATGCAATATTATCTTTTCTCTCAAAAATTATTTCTTTTTTATTTATATTCATAGAATCCCTTACCACTCTTTTTTCCTATATTTATATTTCTTATACGTTTCTTGTAATTTATTAAAATTAAGGATTATTTAAAAATTTAGCAAAAAATACTTTGAGGAATGAATACAACTTAATTAACTTAAGGAGACAAAAATAATGAATTCAAAAAATTATGGATATTTAGAGAAAATTTTTCTTAAAGGTCTTCTCTTAAACTTTCAAGAAGATTTTGAATAAATTTTTTAAGAGGCGGTATATCTTCTGTTACTGTTTTCCATAAAATTTCTACATCAATACCAAAATATTCATGAATTAATTTATCTCTCATTCCTACTATTTTTTTCCAAGGTATCTCTTTGTGTTTATTTCTTAATGCTTTTGGAATATTCTTTGTTGCTTCTCCCATAACTTCAATACTCCTAACAACCGCATTTATTGTCTTCTTATCTTTCTTGAAATTCTTCAAAACTCATATTTCTAATGAAATCTTCAATATCATTAATTGAATCAAGAATATCTTTTAGATAATCTTGGTAATTACGTTTCTTCATATATAGATTACTTCTTTTAAGATATATTTACCAATTCTTGGTTTAAGAGCTTTTTTTGAAATAAGGTCGACCTTCGTTCCTAGCAAATTTGATAAATATTCTTCTAAGTCCATAAATTTAAAAAATCCTATTGGTTCTTCAAAATCTACTAGAATATCAATATCACTACCTCTTTTCTTCTGTTCTCCTCTAACATAAGAACCAAAAACTCCTATCTCTTTTACTTTAAAATTTTTCCTTAGTTCCTCTTTATGTTTTTTTAATGTATCTTTTATTTCTTCTATTTTCTTCATTTTTTTATGAAATTAAATACTTTGGCTTTTTTAAATATTTTTATTTAATTAATTATTTCTTTTTTATTTATATTCATAGAATCCCTTACCACTCTTTTTTCCTAATCTTCCACTATCTATATATTCTTTAAGTAATTTACATGGATTATATATTTCTTCTTTATATTTTTCATACATTTCTTGCAATTTATTATGTATTATATCTATACCAATTCTATCAGCTATTTCACATGGTCCTTCAGGCCATCCAGCTCCAAGTTTCATTGCACTATCTATATCTCCTGGATTTGATACATCTTCATATATTAAATAAGCGGCTTCATTTACTATTATTGCATATGCTCTTATTACATCATATTTGCTATTAGTTATAAGTCTTATTTCTGGTCTTCCTTTACTCCAATCATAGAAACCAGTTCCTGCTTTTCTCCCCAATTTTCCTTTTTCAACATAATTTTTTATAATTGGACAAACTTTTGCTCTTAAACCATAAGCTTTTTCTAATATTTCTGAAACATCAAGTACAATATCCAATCCGATATAATCTGCAAGTTCAAATGCTCCCATTGGAAATTTTGCTACATATTTTATTATTGAATCAATTTCCTCAATTGTTGCCTCTTTTCTATATACTGTCCAAAATGCTTCATTAAGAAATTGATGAAGAATTCTATTTACTATAAATCCTCTAACATCTTTTTTAACTAAAATTGGCTTTTTTCCTATTTTTTCACATATTTCAATAGTTTTTTTAATTGTTTCTTCATTTGTATATTT
>CAZHGP010000041.1:0-11025 GCA_964532175.1 uncultured Nitrososphaeria archaeon | reverse complement strand
GCATTTATCTGATGCCATTAATCATTGTTCTTTCTTTCTACCTATACCGAGCTTTTAGTGAAGAAAATCTAGTACTTGACATTTTGATTTTCATTATAGCTGTAGCAATTGGACAGTTAGCAAGTTATAAATTAATGATTTGTAAAGGAATATCAAAAATGTATACAAAATTTTCTATTATTGCGCTAATTTTGTTAGCTAGTCTTTTCATGATTTTTACTTTTTATCCACCACAATTGCCGATATTCCAGGATCCAATAAGCGGAGGATATGGAATCACGAAATAAAAATATTACCAAGTGCAAAGATAATGAATGTCGCTTGATAAGTTAATACACCAAAAAGGTTCTGACTTTAATATTGCAAAGAAGTTTAATGGAATAAATGCAAGATTTAACCGCTAAAAATAAATTCCTTAATAGCGGTATAACGTCTCTATTGGTATGGTAAAGTTATATGGAAATTCCAATTTTTGCCTCTTGCATCTTTATCCTAAAAGCAAAAACTGCAATTTGTCAAATTTCAGTGATATCAAAATCTTATCTCTCATATACTTCTTACTATTATTTAAATTATCACATTCCTTTATTTAACTTTAGGAACTTAATGGGTATGAGAAAAGAGCTAAAAGAAACTTTTTATAATTATAAAGTCTATGAGTTAACTATGAAAATTGAGCAAACTGATTTGGTCGTTTTAAGTGTTAATCTTTTAACAATATTGTCCATTAATATTGATATTTCATTCACAATATTAGTACCTCACTCCTTTAACTAATTATTTGCATACTGCTATATAAATATTGGGGAGGTTATCTTATATTTTGGATTAGCGTTAATTATCTTAGCTATAGTTTTTCTATTTTCTCAAACATTATTGAAACATTTGTATTTTTTAAAAAACGTTTGTTACTACTACATCAACACTCTGTGTTATTGATATCGTATTGGCAGGATTAATTTGATGTATCGTGTTGTTTTAATGGCTAATCAATTATAATCTATTCTTCACTTTTTGTTTAATTACAGATGCGATTGCATTCTTTTATTTCCCAAAAATTCACTCCTCATCTTAAAATCCAAAATATGAGCTCTAGCCGCCATTAATATATTATGTGAGTGGCTAGCAACCATACTTTAAGCTGTTTTTCTTACAGAATTGTTTTTGCTGTTATATTAATAAGAATTTACTTATTTTTTAATCGCATGCGATTAGCTTCCATTGTAAGAAGATGGTAAAAGTACTGGAAAAATAAAAAATATATATTAGTAATAAATTGATATCTTAAGTGATTTGATATGCGTATTCGTATGATAACAGGTACTGCTATGCTTGGAGCATTAGTTATCGTACTTGATTTAACATTCTGGCTTGCAAAAATAAAAATTCCATTTCCAATTTTTCCTCGATTAAAATTTGATTTTGATGGTGTGCCAATAATTTTATCTTTATATTTATATGGTCCATATTCTTCTTTTGTAACATCATGCATAGCTTTTCTAGTAATATCCTTTAGAGATCCTGTAAGTGCTTTTATGAAAGCTCTTGCTGAATTTTCTACAGCTTTAGGCATTATACCATTTTATAAGAAAGGAAAAAAGTTTTTCCAATTAATTGGAATAATTAATGGAATTATTGTAAGAACTATTATTATGGCTATTTCGAATATTTTAGTTTTGCCTTTCTTTAAAATACTCCCTTTAGAAGCAGTAATCGCTATGCTTCCATTTATAATTGCTTTTAATATAGCAGCTGGAGCAATAAGTGCCTTTTTAGGCTATATTCTATATGAAAGCTTAAAGAAAAGAATTGGTTTATGAATTCATTTCTAAACTCAGCTTCCTCCAATGTTTAAGATTTCTCATTTAAAACAAACACTATGTTTTATAATGCTATTAATTTCTTCCTCTGAAGATTTTAAATAAATTAGAGTAGCAATTTTTATTGCAATAATTTGTTATTTTCTAAAGAGACCAATAAAAATAATAATTTTTTCATGCTATAACTAATGAATAAAATTGAAATTTAAATTTCTCAAAATGTCAAAATATTTTTAATTTAGTTAAAGGTAATTCCATTTAAAAATTATGCGGCCGCCGGGATTTGAACCCGGGATCATCGGCTCGGCAGACCGATGTCCTAACCAGACTAGACTACGGCCGCATAACTATTTTAAAAAATAAAATAGGAATTTATTATCTTTTTCTAATTAAAATTTTATTTATTAGTTTTTTTCTAAAAACTCTAATATGTTGCCTTTCTTTCTTTCTATTTTAGCCGGAATATTTTTAGGATATTTTTTAAAAAAGAAAGAGAAAATTTTTTCAGTAAATAAAATATTATCTTTTATTATAATACTTCTTATTTTCTTTACAGGAATTAAAATAGGTTCAAGTAATGAAATTGCATCGATGGGAAATATTTGGTTTGAATCGATTATTTTTTCAATATTTTCTATATTTGGTAGCATTTTAATAGCTATGAGTATAGAGAAATTTTATCGGAGGAAAATGAAAAATGTTTATGATAAAAATAATAATAACTCTTATTAGTGGAATATTAATTGGTTTTACTATTTTTCCAAAAAATATTTTACCTTTTCTAGATTATTTAATAAATATTAATCTTTGTTTTTTATTATTTTTTGCAGGATATGAAATTGGAAAAACATTCAATATAACTAAAGGCTTAAAAGAAGTAAGTATGATAACATTTTTAATTTTATTATCAACAATTTTTGGAAGCATAATTGGTGCTTTTATTGCAGGTCAAATATTTGGTTTTAATCCATTATATTCAATGAGTATAGGAGCTGGATTTGGATGGTATAGTTTAACAGGTCCTTTATTAATGCAATATATTAATCCATATATTGGCGCTATTGGTTTTACAGCTAATATTTTAAGAGAAATTTTAACAATATTGTTTTTTCCATATTTTGAAAAAATTTTTGGAATTTTTGCAGCAATTTCTATGGGTGGAGCAACTACTATGGATTCTACTCTGCCAATAATTATTAAAAGCGTTTCTGATAAAGAATATATTTTAACAGCTTTTATTCATGGAGCAATTCTTACTATTCTAGCACCAATCCTTATACCTTTAATTTTGTCTCTTTGAGAAAAACTAAAATTTTGAAAAGAAATTTATGAAAAATTAATCTTTTAAAAAACGGGATAAAAATTTAAAGAATAAAAGTAAAATAAGAATAGGTGTTGAAACTATAGTTATAGAAAGAGTTATGAATATATCAATTACCTCTTTAAAGATTTTTTTAATATAAAAAGAAAACAAAGTTAGTCTATTTTCTAGATTTTCCTTGACGTACTATTAATTCTTTTACGTTTGGAATATCAACATTAAGAGTTTCTTTAGTTGAATCGAAAACCATGCATGTTAATGTTTTCTCTATTCCTTTTACTGTTCTAAGTTTATCTATAACAAATCTACCTATCGATTCAACATCTTCTGCTCTAACTTTAATCAATAAATCCCAATCTCCACTTATAATATGTACTTCTTGTACTTCTGGGAAAGAAGCAATTTCTTTAGCAACTTCTCTTTGAGAAAGGAGAGTTTCAAGTTTAGGATTTGAATAAGCAAAAGAAGCTAAAATGAAAGCAGTTGCACCTTTACCAATTGCTTTAGGATTGATTAATGCATTATAGCCTTTTATTATGCCTAGTTTTTCCATTCTTTTTATTTTAGCATATACAGTAGTTGTTGGGCTTCCTATTTCTTGAGCAATTTCTTTAGCAGATAATCTACAATTGTATTGGAGTATATTTAGTATTTTTATATCTTTTTCATCAAGAGTTACTTTTCTACTCATGGCAAATCATTGCTTTTTATCAATTCTAAGATGTTTATAAATTTTTCACTTTTTTTTATAAAATTATAAATAATTAATAATTATTAGTTAAGTTTAAATATTAACTTTCTTTTTAATAAGATTTTCCATTCTTTTAGCATCTTTAATTGTAGAAACATCTTTAAACAATAAAAGATTTTCATCAAAATTTTTAAGAGCTGAAGTTAATATATAAAGAACATTTTTCATATTTTTTACTACATTATTAATTGAATAATCTTTTTTCTCTAAGCTTTTTTCAGCAGCTTCTAAGAAAGGCTTTACTCTATAAGAAGCACAAAGAAATTCTGTTTTTTCATCTGGCCAACGAGGAATTACAGCATTAAATTTTGTAGATATTTCTAATAGGAAATTTAAAAAATCCATTGTTAAAAGTGGTAAATTACATTTTAAAACAATTGAAGAAATAGAAGATATTTTTTTAAAACAATTAACAATGCTTATTAAAGGAGAATCTATTGGAGAATCATCGATTATTACTTCTGCAAAATATTTTTCAGAAATTTCAGAAATTTTTTCAAGATATTTTTCATCTTTAAGAGAGATAATTAGTTCAGTAACATAATCTGGAATAGCTTCTAATACATATTCTATAGTAGGTTTTTCATTAATTTTTATAAGAGATTTTTCTGCTCCATATGGTTTTCCCTCTTTATTTATAAGTATTATTGCAGCATGCTTTTCCATTATGAGATCAACTTTTTTAAATTCATTTTTTAAAAAAAGGGTAAGTGCTTATTTTTTAATAAAAAATAGGAATATTTGAGATATAAAAATATTTATGAATAAATTATTAATAAAATTGTTCTTTAAAAAATAATCAATTATACGCATTATTAAAAAGAATATTAGCTAATAATGTTAATGTTTGAGGAGTTGTATTGAAAAAATTTAAATATAATTAAGCGAATAATGCTTTTATTCTACTCTTTTAAAGCATTAATAAGGGGATTCCTTTTCCTTAACAACCTTTTATTTATTTTTTGGTATCACAATTATTAAGTATAAATCAGTTTACTTATATTCGATATACCCTTATATATTTGTATATTTTTTGTATACATAATGTTTGCATGAATCAAACAACAATCATAACAATTCGTATTAAAAAAGAAATAAAGGAAGCTTTGGAAAGAGCTGGTATTAATATTCCAAATATTATTAAGAAACATCTTGAAGAAATTGCATGGGGTCTTCAATTAAAAGAAGAAATTGAAAAAATGAGAAAACTCCTTGAAAATATTAAACCATCCGAATCTGGATTTGCAGTTAAATCGGTGAGGGAAGATCATGAAAGTCATTGATTCTTCACTTTTCCCATTTTTCTTCTTTTGGTATATATTTTACTAAAGTTGAAGAATATTTAAAAGAAGGATGCATTACTTTAGATCTTGCTATTAAAGAAACAGCTAATGCATTAGTGAAAAAAGCATTAAAAAATGAAGTTACTATAGAAGTTGCAAAAGAAATAATTAATCACTTACCAAAAATAGTTAAAATTATGCCACAGAATGAATATTTTCAAAAAGCTTTAGAAATAGCTATAAAACATAAAATAGCAATTTATGATGCATTACTTATAGCTTTATCAATAAGCACAAATACACTTTTATTAACATCAGATGAAGAACAAGGAAGAATTTCAAAAGAATATGGTATGGCAGTTAATATTTTATAAATTGTAATGAAAAATTAAAAATTATAGAAGAAAAAGATAGAATAATTTATGAACCTTATAAAAATAAATGAAAAAATATACAATAATAAAATATTGAAAAAAGAATTGCTTAGTGAAGAATTATTTTATGCATACTAAATTCTGAAAAATTAAATGTTGCTATTTCTAATTCTAAATTCAAGTATAAATACTTACGATTTCTTCGAAAAATCTATTAATTATGAGTAGGATTATTCATAAACTAAAGTATAAGAAAATTATTCTAAATATTCTTTAACTATTTTTAAATGCTTCTTCTCCAGAATTTATTAATGTTATTTTTTCTATTATTTAATTAATCCTAAATTCTTTCTAATCTGTATTTACTTCTTCAGAAAATATCCTCAATATTGCTTAATGCTTTCAATTTTTGTAAAATATTCCAGTTCCAATTCCTACATATAAAATTTTTGACGGTAAAGTTGATTTATCAAGAATATTTCTTCCGTCTATAATAATTTTTAATTTTTTATTTGAAAAATCGTAAAGTTCGCTTATATTAATTTTCTTAAATTGATCATGTTCTGTAGCTACAATTAATATTTCAGCATTTTCCAATGCTTCTTTAAGATTTTTGCATTGTATTCCTCCTCTTTTTTTAACTTCTTCATCTTCCCATGAAATAAATGGATCGAAAACATAAACTTTAGAATTTAATTTATTAAGCTTTTCAATTAATTCATAAGATGGAGAAAGCCTTGTATCAGCAATATTCCCTCTAAAACTTAATCCTAAAATTGCAATTTTAGAATTTTTCAAATAAATATTTTTATCATTTGCTATAGAAATTAAAAGTTTAACAATGTAATTTGGCATATCTTCATTTATTTTTCTAGCAATTTTTATAAGAGATGTGTTAAATCCTTCTTCTTCAGCAATTTTTGATATGAAATATGAATAGAATGGTAAGCAATATCCTCCTACTCCTGTGCCAGGAAGATGTAAATGGCAAAATGGTTGGCTATTTGCAGCATTACGCGCTTCTAAATAATCTATTCCAAAAATGTTACAAAAAATTGCTAATTCATTTGCTAAAGCTATGTTTACATCTCTATAAATTCCTTCAAATAATTTTTCAGCTTCAGCAGAAATTGTTGAACTCATTTTAATAACACCTTTTTTTGCAATACATTCGTAAATTGAAGAAGCAACATTAAGGCTTTTTTCATCATCAGCACCAACTATTTTAGAATAATTTTCAGTAATATCTTTAAGAGCTCTTCCTTCATATATTCTTTCTGGACTATATGCTAAACCAAAATCTTTTCCAGCTATTAAATTGCTTTCTTTTTCTAAAATTGGTTTAATAATTTTTCTTGTAGTTCCAGGAGGAATGCTTGTTTCAGTAATAACAATATCTCCTTTCTTTAAACCTTTTCCAATTTTGGAATGAACATCTATTAAATTTGAGAAATCTATTAAATTTTTTTCTTTATCATAAGTTACAGGAACTGTTACAATTTTAATACTTGATTTGATAGATGCTTTTATTGCATCTGTAGTAATTTCAAAAGATTTTGAATCAATATGTTTTTTTAAAGCTTCATTTATACCAGGCTCATCTTGCATTTTCTTTAAAGATAAAATTTCTTTAATAGATTCTTCTGTTTTAGCTATACCAATAACTTTTGCTCCCGCATTAAGAAAAGCAATAGCTAAAGGTAAACCAACTCTTCCAATCCCAAAAATAGCTATTTTAATTTCTCCTTTAGTGATTTTTTCTTTTATTTCTTTAGGTTCTAAATTGAAAATCATGCTCTTCATTTAAGTAGACTTTTTTATAAATCTTTTTCTAATATATTTAATTTTGTGTTGTGTTAAGTTATTGCCAATTAAAGAAAATATAAGTATCTAAATAAATTTTTCTATCTATAATATAAGCAAGAAATTCGCATAGATTTTTATTACATATTATACAACTTCCTATAGCACTTATATAGGGATGTTTATAACATTTTTTCATTACCTTATTATTGATTTAAGAAAAAGAATTAAGTATACATGTAAATTTTAATTTATTTTCGAAAAAAGGAAAAAATTATGCCGCGGGCCAGATTTGAACTGGCGACAACCCGGTTTCAGTCAAGTTTATTATATTGGCTTCAGCCGGGCGCTCATGAGCAAAAAGCCTCCCAGGCTGAGCTACCGCGGCATGTTTTTCGAAAAATATTAAGTAATGCTTAAATAAAAAATTTAATAAAAGATTTATAAAAAGAATTTTTTTAAAAATTTCTTTAACTTTAATTTATTAATAAATCATTCTAACCCAACTCTAAGAATAATTATTGATATTCAATTCGGACTTACCTTATTTTTGAAAATATAGCAGCATCTTTATTCTTTATAGATTTTATTTAAAAACAATAAATTTTAAAAAACATATATCCCTTTTTTATTATAGGAACAATTTATATGAGGTAGTAAAATGAAATTTTATAATTCTCCCTCTAACCAATTAGGAACAAAAATTGTTTCAAGCTCTTCATTTCTATAAACTTTTACAATTAATACATCGATTTCTACATATTCAGAATTAGGATCCATTTTATTCTTGTCAAATCCGATTATAATTGCAATCCCAGCTTTACTATCTTTAAAAACCTCTTTCTTAAATTTATCCATAATTTTTTTTATTGCAGCATCTTTATCATACTTTAGTGCATTTAAGAATGCTTCTTTACGTTCTTCTATAGACATTCCAGTTTCATCAAGCGCTTTAACTACTCTTGGAGAAGGTATTCCATTCAATCTTATTTTAACATCAGGATGACTTGGTGCTTCTTCTAATGTGCATCCTGGAATATATAAAGATATTTTATCTCCAATTTTCTCATTTATTGCCTCTCTTATATTATTCGAATCTGTGTTAGAGTACGCTTCACCATTTTTCTTATTTGTCAAAAATATCATCTTCTTCTTTTTTAATTTATTACAATTAAATATTTCATTATAATATATAAGCTTTTCTAAAAAATTTCAAACCCTCATTAAAATAAAAAATTTGTATTTTAAACATTTTTCATCAATTTTAATCATAAAATATATATTTAAGAAATAGAAATTCTATAATTATGGGTATTCCTGTTAGATTAGCGTTTGCTTTTCCAAAAATTAATGGAAATGAAATACTTTCATTTCTAAAAAGTTATCAACAATTATTATTCGAATTTAAACAATATTTTTCAATTTCTCTTATTGGAGAAATTTATCATTTTAAAGATAATGATGTTGAATTGTATCATGAATATAAAATAACTAGAATTGAAGATCCTATCGATGCTTCTAGATATGCTTTTTATTCTGGAAATATGAAAATTCCTAGAGAAAATATTATTGAAAAAGTTGATATTATGGTTAGTAATTTTTCAAATTATGAAGAATTATTCTCTAAATTGAATATTGGTGAAAGTTGTAAGATTAAAATTAAAAGTGATAATAAAATATTTTTTGAAATTATTAAGAGAAATGGAGAGGAAAGATTTCGTGTTAATATTGCTTTTCCAATAGGCTTTTTTAAAAGAATTGATAAATTAATTAATGAAATATATGAAAATAAAAAATATTATAGCACTTCAATAGATTCTAGAAAAATTTTGGCTCTTGGAGCCATGCCAAATATCCCTTTACTTGAAAAATGGGGACATACTGGTGATGCTATGTTAGAATTATTTGAAAATAATGTAAGAAAAGCTTTAAATAAAATGGTAGAAGAAATTGAACGTGAAGAAAATGAGAGGCTTGTTATTGGGCACATTAGTAAAGATTGGCATGAAAATGAAGAACTTAGAAAAGAAATAGAGCCTAACTTCTCTTCAAATTTAAAAAAAGCAATAGAAAATTATGAAATTATAATTAAAGGATTGGTTAATGAAACAAGATTAAGAAATGTATTATCAAAAGAATACGAATTAAGAGGATATGAAATTTCTTATGAACGTGATTCTTCAGGAAAATATATGGATATAATTATTAAAAGAGATAATATGAATATGGTTGTACATATGGAAAATATGATAAATAAATTATTGTTTAAAGGATATGATGTTGAAGCACTTATTAATGAAATGACTATAAGCGCAGAAGTTTTTTGTCATTCTGAAAAATTGATGAAAATGTTAAAAAATAATGAAGAAATAGATTTTATTTCATATGTTCCATATAAAAGAGAAATAACATTTAATGATGTTCCAACTTTCAAAATGCCTTTTTAAAGAATATTTAGAAATTTATGTTTTTATGAGGAAAAAGATTTAAGTTTAAAGAATACTTTTAATTAAATAAAATGAATATTAAAAATCAATATTTAAAATTTATTAAAGGAATTAAGAAAAAAAGCTAGTAGAAATTTTCAAAAAAGAATGACATAGCATTCATGGTTATTTTTGTTTCTTTTATTAAAAGGAAAAGAAAATAGAAAAACGACATAGATATACAATTGAGTTTGATAAGAATAGTTAAAAAATCTTTTTGAACTTGTAATAATAGAAGAAGAATTAAAGAAAATATTTAAACAAAAAGTAGGCTTAAGTTTTTTAGTCGAATCCATATATAAATGAAAGATATAAAAAAGGGAAATGAAAGCAATTTATGAAAAAAGATAAAGTATATTTAAAAACATAATCTTATTTATATATAAAAATTGAGAAATTTATTAAAGATGAACTAAAAAGAGCAATTTTTATTAAAAAAACAGTAATTGAAATATGCATAAAGTTTATATTTAATGATTATTTATCAATTATTGAGAAAATTATGGAAGATTATGAAGAAAGATTAACAAATCCGAAAGATCCATTATCAATTTATGCATACATGTGGTTTGAAGAGAAAGAAAAAAAGAAAAAGATATATTGTAATTATTGCGCAGCAGAAAATCCCTCTAATGCTATTTTTTGTAAAAAATGTGGAAAGAAAATTAAGTAAGATGTTTTTTTAAAATCATTTTTATTGCTTTGTTTTTTATATTTAAGAAATTAAAATAACTAGAAAATATTTAATAAAATTTTAAATCAGAGGATTTTTATTTCTTTTTCATAATTCCTTATAAATTTTTTTAAAAAGATAAATATAAGGAAAACATTAAGGAAATAGTGATAGTTATGTGTCCTAAAAAGAAGAAGAAGGAAGAGAAACCTGCAGAAGAGAAACCTAAAGAAGGATCAGGATGATGCAATTTTTAAATTCCTTCCTTCTTTTTTTTCTTTTTAGGACACATAAATAAAAATAAATCTCTTTGTAAATTTAAGGAGTCTTTTTTATATTAATTTTTTAAATCTATTTTAAGCATAATAAATTAAATAAATTTAAATGAAGTATAAATGATGCAAATATATATGGAGATAATAATTTATTTATTTAATGAAGAAGTTGAATAAAAAGTATAAAGATAAAGTTATTCTTTCTTGGAGTGGAGGTAAAGATAGTGCATTTTCTTTAT